>JAAYZO010000664.1 GCA_012514865.1 Lentisphaerota bacterium
ACGCGCTGCTGGCGATGCCACGCGGCCCGCCGGGCAAGCTCTTCTCTGTATCGTGACACCATCGCGCGAGGCTCCTCGGGCTGTGTGACGCACTTTGGTTGAGGCGCCGCGGCCGGCCGACCCCTGCGAACCCCCTGCACCGCGTCGGCAGCATCCGCGACCTACTTTGGCTCCGCTGCCGCGGGACACAAGCCGCGGGGCCGGCCATCGGTGGACTCGACGGCGTTGGCGCTTGATGCTATGTTGCAGATCAGGATTCCCGACGGCCTCGCTTCAGCGGCATGGCGTCACGGTCTTGGCTCCGTGCCCGCGGCCTGGCGCGCCCCTGGCCGCGGGTGCGGCCAGCCCTTGCGGCGGAGATCCACGGTGCTGCCCCAGATCATCACGGCTAAAGCCGCCTTCGAACCCGCCGGATCGAGTACCGTCTGGCACTCCCACGACCTGCTGCAGATCGGGCTCATGCGAACCGGGACGGTACGCATCGAGTTCCCTCAGGAGGCCGTCGAGGTCAGCGCGGGCGGCTTCTTCGCCATCGCACCGCGCCATCTGCACCGCATCGGCGAGGTCGCCTACGCCGTCGGCTTCCGCGATCCCGCCACCTTCAGCCGCGCCGTGCGCCGTCACCTCGGCCTGGCGCCCTCGGAGGTGCGCCGGGCGATGCGGGCACGCTGACCTTCTGTCCGCCGGAGCGGCGCGGCTCACCGGCAGCGCCGCCACTCGTCGAGCATGGCCAGGGTGTTCTCCCAGGGCATGATGCTGTGCGACGAGACGCACGGCGTGATGACCAGGCCGGTCCTGCCGAAGACCTCGATGCAGTCACGGACCGCCTGTCGGCAGAGCTCGGCGCCATGCCAGATGTGGTACGTGCTGCTCGGACCGATGAAGAAGCTCTTGCGGTCGCCCAGCGTCGCCTTGATCCTGGCGAGGTCGACGCCGTGGAAGGCGATGTCGATGCCGACGAGGGTATCGAGCGGCACGGCCGCCAGGTGGTCCAGGATCGGCATGACGCCGGTGTTGACGGTGTAGCTCATGGTCATGCCGTAGGCGTGGGCGCAGTCCGCCTCGGCGGTCAGGCGCCCGGCCAGGAAGTCGGTGAGCTGCGCCGGGCTGTAGAAGTCAGCCGTCTCGTAGAAGCCGTTGCGCCGCACCGTGTCCACGCAGCCGCTCTCGCCGATGACCTCAAGGGTGCGCAGGTTGATCTGGTGGTCGTGGTCGAGGTAGGCGTGGACGAGGCCCGGGTTGTCGATGCTGGCGATACACAGGTCGGCCGCGCCGAAGAGGTGCTGGGCGCCGGTCAGGCCGAGGCCGCCGGAGGCGTTGACCGCGAGGCCGTGGCGGTCGGCCAGACGGCGCGCCGCCGACAGGCTCTCGCGTGCGGCAGCCAGCCGCGCCGCCGATGGGTCGAGGCGGTGGACGTAGGTGAAGCAGCGCAGGTCCGCCTCGTCGCGGATCCAGGGCTTGACGTAGTGCCCGACGTTGAAGTCGCTGAAGAACGGGATGTCGTCGCCATGCGGCCATTCCTCCGTGAACAGCACCGCGGCGTGGAGGTCGCCTGCCGGCGTCGTGAACACCTTGTGCAGGACGTCGCCCTCGCGCCAGACCTTGGCGCGCACCTCGGGGTGGGGGGCGGTCAGGCTGACGCCCGCCGGCACGAGGTGGTCGATCCCCAGGACCTCCAACTCGTAACGCAGGCGCTCCTCGTACGACGCGGCCTCGGACCACGGGAAGTTCCAGCGGTGGTGCCGACGCTGGGTCGGGCTGAGCGGGTTGAACACGCAGACGCACGGGACGTGATCGACAGGCTCACGACGCATCGCCGCGAGCACGCGCTCTTTCGAAGTCATGGCGGACACCATGGCGGGCCCTTTCCCATCGCTGGACTCGGCATGCCGGATCGCTCCATCGACACCGTGAATCACTATACGAACGCCACGGCCGACCAGCTACCCGGGCGCCTCGGGAATCGTTGATCCGAGGATGCCATGCCTTGACGGAATGTTGCACACCCAGGCGCCCGCGCCGAACCGATCGCCATCCCCGCGCGAGTGCACGCCCCCCCGGGATGAGCGCATCCACGAACCACGCGCCCTCATAGGCAACCTCGCGTCGTGGTGCGGTGCCGTGTCCGAGGCCAGAGTGCCGCGTTCGCGCGGACGTGTGCGCCGCGGCTTCAGCCCGGCGCAGCACCTGATGTTGCCGCGGTCTGAAGGCACGCGGCACACTTCCGGCCAAGGCCGGTACTCCGGCGGGGAGGGCGCCGCGAGCGATGGCTCGCCGTGCCATGCCCGGCGTTCTACGCCGGGGACTTCGCTGAAGGGGTGGCGGAACCGGACTTCCAAAGAGCCATGGAATCGCGCCGGGCATACTTGCAGGCAGGGAACGCCGCGCTTATGGTGCTTGCGGGATCTGAAAGGTGCGTCGCCGGACGGCGCGCGTTGGAGTGTTCGCAATCCGTACGGAAAGGGGCTGCACATGGCATGGTTCACGAGGTGTCTTGGTGTGCTGGCTGTCTCGGGGCTGTCTGGCTCGGCGCTGGTGGCGCAGGAGGCCGCACCGGCCGCCGCGCCGGCACCGGCGGCTGCCGCCGCTGAGGCGG
>JAAYZO010000665.1 GCA_012514865.1 Lentisphaerota bacterium
TCACAGGTTACGCCGGCCACGACGAAGTCGGGGTCCGGCGCGACGGCGATCTGGGCCTCGACAGCCGCGGGGAGGTCCAGGGTGACCCGGTAGACACGGTGCAACGGGCTGATCTCGCTCGTGCAGCGCGCCGTGCCGCGGATCGGGGTGGCACTGCGCAGGGCCAGCGGGAAGGTGATGATGCGGTTCTCCATCGGCCTGACGGTGAGCGCGAACGCGGTCGACGCGCCGTCAAGCCCGCTGGACAGCTCGCCGCCGCGGCCCTCGGCCGGTATGACGCCGCCGTCCAGGCCGAGGTAGCCGCAGGCGAGGCGTTCGTCGCTCTGGACCGCGGTCATACCGCGGTTCGAGAACACCACCGCGGCGCCGAGGCCGGCACCGTAGCGGACCCTCTCCAGGCCAGGGTCGCCCAGGCACGCGGGCGCGGGTTCGAAGCCGCGCCGCATGACCTCCAGGAGCACCGGCAGCTCGGCGCTGATGACCTCGTGGACCTCGCTCATGTGACGGCTCGGGGTCAGGCCGGCCTGGTAGAGGTAGATGAGGTAGTCGCGGACGAAGTCGTCGTAGACGGCCCGGCAGTCCTCCGGCGTGAGGCTCTCCCATGGGACCGTATCGCCCAGCAGGATGCCGCTGGCATAGCCATGCTGGAAGACGGGCTTGTGTCCCGCGAACAGCCGGCAGTGGATATAGCGGTCGCGGTCCTCAGGCCGCAGGGCCACGGTCATGCGTGACTCCGAGATATAGGCATCCGGCGCGAAGAACGAGATCGGGTCGGCCCCGGCGATGCCATTGACGATCAGGCCGACGGTGCGCGCGCCCTTCTTCAGGGTGTGGATGAAGTCGGCGCCGCGGCGCAGGCCGATGGTCCGTGAGAGGAAGGGCCCCTCCTCGTCATAGCTCCAGCCCGGTAGGGGGTAGTCGAGCTTGCCGCGGTACGGCGTATCGCGAGGCGACTCGCCATAGAGGTCATGGGCGAAGGCGTACAGGTCCAGTTCCTGCACCACCTCCGGCAGGTCTCGGCGCAGGATCTGCTCGTAGGGCGTGGCCCACGGGTAGAGGTAGTAGACGGTGTCGTAGGGCAGCACCCAGTTCTTCTCGATCAGGCCGCCCGTGCGGGTGCGCGGGAAGGCATAGCCCGCCATGCCGAGGCGTTCGGCGAGGGCGGTATCGACGTGGTTGACGATATAGAAGGACAGCGAGACATTCCCACGCAGGTCGGCGTTGCGGAAGATGTCGGCGCGGGTCTGGTGAAAGCGCGTCCAGTCCGAGCGGTCCCAGGTGCCCCTGTCGACGTCCTGCTGCAGCTTCTTCTGCTCGCCCTCGGTGAGGTCCATCTCCCAGTACTCGCGGCGCCCGACGTAGTCGCCGGTACGCCGGAACGGCGCGTAGCCCCACTCGTAGCCGCCATAGAACTGCGACGCCAGGACTGCCTTGCGGGCATCGCGGACGCCGCCGCCGTAGTGGCACATCTGGAGCGTGTCCGTACGCCGGCCGTCGACCAGGCGCGGATCGACCCCCGGCGTCGGCTCGAAGCTGGCCGGGAAGCGGCGGTAGTACCCCTGGACCGCGTCCCTGGAACCGAAGGTGGGGGTGACGAGGAAGAGCACGAAGGCCATGCGGCAGGGCTCGCCCGGCGACACCACCAGGCGGGTGCCGCAGAACAGCACCCCCTCGCGGTCGATGCCATTCTGCAGGAAGGACACCTCGACCGTGGGCGGCAAACCGACCGCGAGGCCATGCGCGCCGTCGCTGAGCAGGCTGACGGGGAAGGTATTGAAGAGTTCCTCACGGGCGAAGGGCGCCGCGGCGACGGCATGCTCCGTGCGGCCGTCCCAGTAGCGCGCCGCCGGTCCCGCCGCTACCGGCAGCCGCAGCGTCGGCTCGATCCACAGCGTCTCACCGGCCGGGGCCGTCATCGTGAGTTCCCACACGACGGCGCCATCCCGGGCGGCGATGCGCTGCTCGACCGCCAGACGCGGCTCGGTGAAGGCCTGGGTGATCACCAGCGTGGCGCCGTCCTGATCGAGTGACTCCTGCGCGGGAGTCATGACCTCGGCTGTCTTGCCATCGCGGAAGCGAATACCGCCGGGGGCCGACAGGAAGGCATGACCGCTCGGTGACGCGGTCACCTGCTGCAGGGCCATGGGCCTATCGGTGAACGTCCAGCGTGCGGCCGGCGTCGGGAAGACCCGGTCATCGGTCTCGACGACGGCCGCGGCGGACAGGCGCGTCGTGAGGCCCAGGGCGAGCAGGCCGACGAGGGTGGCGCGGCGACGGGCGGCGACGGAACACAGGGCAGAAGGGTTCACGGGGCCTGCTCCTTGGGCTTGGGCTGCCATGGCGCCCGGCCGCGGTAGTCGGCCGCGGCGTCGACCAGGGCGCTCTCGGTCAGCCAGTCGATATGGCCGTCGGCGAAGGCGGCGTTGGTGCCGCCGGAGTGGCGATAGCGGAGGTTCTGCAGGCCCCAGGTCGGGCCGATCACGTAGAAGCCGCGGCTCTCCGCGAAGACGAGCGTGTCGGCGGGCGCCGGCATGTCCTGCAGGCGCTCCCAGCCGCCGGCGCCGGCCTGGACCGCCACGTGACTCATGCCGAAGTGCGGCGTGTGCGACCCGACCCCGGCCGTGAAGGCCGGGCAGGACAGGACTCCGCCGGCCGTAAGGGCCACCGCGGCACTCTTCGGCGAGACGTGCTCGAGCGCCGGGTCGTCGAGGTAGCCCTTCATGAGCGTCGGCCACGCGGCGACGTCCTCCCAGCTCTTACCTGTGTCACGCAGTCTCACGCTCAGCGGCACCAGAGCCCCGTCGTGGTCGGCGGCGTACTGCCGCCAGCCGGAGGCCACATGACGGAGATGGCCGGCGCAGGTGCTCTGCTTCGACTTGTCCCTTGCCAGACTCACGGAAAGCCCGAACATGCCGGAGAATACTGCCAGCACAATCAGCACCACGATGAGCTCCACCAGCACGAAGGCGCGCCGCGCGCGGCCGTGCCGCCGGGGCGACAAGGCCAGCGCCTGGCGGCGGATTCGACCTATGCGGTCTGACTCGGTCATGCCCTGACGTTGCTCCTGCACCTTCTCCGGCAGCCGACACGATCTTCAGGCAGCCCTGGGTGCCGGGCCGGAGCTGACTGAGTGCCGCGCGCCGCCGCGCATCCCGCTCATCAGTAGGAACCGCCCTCGTCGAGGGCCTCGAACATCGCCACGACATTCTCGGGCGGGACATCCGGCTGGATGTTGTGCACCTGGCAGAACACAAAGCCGCCCCCAGGCGCCAGGTCCTGGATGCTCCGCCTGACCGCGTCCTTCACGCCTTGCGGGCGGCTCGCGTTCAGCACGGCCTGCGTATCGACCCCGCCGCCCCAGAAGGTGATGTCCTTCCCGAAATCGCGCTTGAGTGCCTTCGGCTCCATGCCGACGGCGCTGAGCTGAACCGGGTTGAGGGCATCGACGCCGACCTCGATCAGATCCGGGATGACGTCACGAACCGCGCCGCACGAGTGGAAGAGGATCGGTGTTCCGAACGACGCCCTGACGTTCGCGAACAGCGTCTTCTGGTAGGGCTTGATGAGCTTCCGGTACGTCGCCGGGGCGAGCATCGGGCCATTCTGCGTGCCGAGGTCGTCGTTGAGCAGCACGACGTCCACACAGCCGCGCAGCAGCGGCGCCAGCCGCGCGATGCGCTCAAGGTAGCCCTCGACCAGGCGGTCCAGAAGACTGCGCACCAGGACCTCGTCGGTCAGCAGGTGCATCATGAACTCCTCGAAGCCGCACAGGAGCTGTCCGGCCGCCAGGAGGTGGCAGCAGAGGTTGAAGACGACGCATCCGCCCGTGTCGTGCATGGCGCGCGCCCGCGCTGCCAGGTCGCTCAGGGTCTCGTCTGCGAACGACGGGTAGTCGAAGGAGCGGATGGCCGCGTCGTGGTGCCGGAGCTGCGCCGGGTCGGTGACCTCCCGCAGAGGCGGGTTGACGGGGTCGAAGTACCATCCACCCTGAGGGCGCCGGGCGGCGACCGTGCCATCGCTGCGGCGGATGACGGTGGAGCCGTCCGGGCCGTCTTCCTCGACCCACAGCTCCGGGAGGGACACCTCGAACCCCAGGGGATTCAGGCGCGTCGTCCAGCGCCGCGGCGCCGGCGTCAGGTTGAGCGTGTCGATCCGGAAGGCCTGCCGGAGGTCCGCGCCTATGGTGGCGACGTACTGGTACGGCTCGAAGATTCGCAGGTCCGGCGGCAGCCCGAGGTGGTTCTGCAGCCGGAGCAGGGCCGTGGCGGTCATGCCCGAGGACTCCGTGCCGCCGAGATCGCGAGGGACCCGGTCCGGCTCCCGGTGCCGCAGCGCCGCGAGGACTCGCTCGCGTGATGTCATCGACGTCTCCCTTGGCATGATCGCAGGACCTGGCGGCGTGAGCGCACACAAACCCATGACCGCGCCGCGCCAAACCGGCCACCACCAGGCCGCGCGCGATCCGGCCGACCTGCCGCGGCGGCCGCGCCGCATGGCGTCTCGTGAAAAGGCCACCCTTCTCGGTCACCCTGGAGGGGTGGCAGATCGTAGCCGGGGGTCGCGCGCAGCCCGACCCCCGGAAACGCGGATTGCACGCCATGCACCCTGGAGGGGTGCCAGAACCGGACTTTCAAACAGCGCCGGCCCCCTCAGTCACGCCTTGATCGACGACGGCTCTATACTAATCGTCCTGGAATTGTCTGGAGCGCCCAACGAGACTACTGAACTTTAGCAACCGTCCCGACTATAGTGCGACGATTAGTAACTACACTACCTCTGCAGTGACTGAACAGAGGACCGCGTGGTTCGGACGCAGATTCAGTTGACCGAATGACAGGCCAGACGCGTCCGCCGGATCACCGCGGCGCGTCGCATCCCGATGGCGGAGATGCCATCCGGCCCGGGCTCTCCGTCCCCGCCGCCATGCCGGGTGAGCCCGAAAGGAGACACGATGCCGCCGTTCAGAGAGATGCTCTCCGCAGCCGTGCTGTCGTTTCTGGCGGTCGGTCAGGCTCAGGATCTCTTCGTGCCGCCCCAGGTGATCACCGCGCTGAAGCGCAGCCAGCCGGACACGGCCCTGGTGACTGACGGCCGGGCGGCGGCGCTGATCGTCCATCCGGACGAGACGGGCTACGCCGACCTGGCCGCCCGGGTGGCCGCCGCGGTCGAGGCCGCCAGCGGCGTCGCGTTGCCGGTCAGGCCGGCCGGGCAGCTCACCCCGGCCGACCGCGAGCAGCATCTGGTCTGCCTCGGACGGATGAACAACAACCCGCTGGCGCAGGAGCTTTACCTCTGGCGCTATGTCGCCGCCGACGACTGGTTCCCGGGGCCGGGCGGGTACGAGGTGCGCACCGTGCACGACCCCTGGGGCAATGGCCGGAACGTGATCATGCTGGGCGGATCGGATCTCGAGGGTGTGACCGAGGCCGTCACGCAGTTCCTGGACCGGCTGCCGCGGGGTGCGTCGCCGGTCATCCCGCGGACCACCCGGGTCCGCTTCAAGGGCATGGAGAACCTCGATGCCTTCACGCCGGCCGCCCTGGAGCGTTACCAGCGCGAGTTCATCGACCTCAAGGCGCTTCCCTACCAGGCTGAACGACTCCTGGTCGACTGTGCCGAGATGCACATCCTGACCGGCCGCGACGAGTATGCCGAGGCCTATGGCCGGATGCTCCGGCGCTGGATAGACGAGTACGTGCACTGGACGCCCGAACGGCAGATCACCACGCCGAAGTACATCATCCCGGAGATGGTGCTGACCTTCGACCAGATGGAGGAGAGCCCGCTCCTGCCGGACGCGCTCAAGCTCGAGATGACCAACCTCCTCTACGACTACGCCTCGCGGCTGGGGGTGCACAGCCGCATCACCGACCTCCGGCCCGGGGTTCTTTCCGGCGTCGGCCTGCACGACGTCTCCGAGTCGGTGGCCTTCGCCGCGCGCTATTTCAGCACCTACTACCCCGGCGCGGACCTGGACCGTCTGCAGCGCGGCCTGGCGCAGGTGCGCGTCGGGCAGGCAACCATGGCCAGCTCCAACGGCGTGATCGACAACAACGGCGGCTATACCCCGTACTACGCTCAGGCCGCGATGCGCCTGGCCCTGGCCCTGGGCGACCACGCCTTCTTCGAGAGCGGCGCGGCCCGCCGGTGGATCGAGTACTCGATGCTGGTCGCCGACTCGTGGGCGTCGTCGTTCTACGGCTACAACGCCGGCTTCGCCATGGCGGCGTGGTACTACCAGGACCCGGCGATGGTGTGGTTCAACAACTGGCGCAGCGGCCGCACCGACTACACGCCGGAGATGACGGCGACGGAGTTCCGCCGCTGGGTGTGGACCTACCTGCCGCGTCTGCCGGGCCAGGCGCCGTCCGACCAGGCCGGCCTGCGCTTCATGCGGCTGCATCCGACGAACTACGATCAGCTCAAAGGCATGGGCAAGGCCATCAACGTGCCGCGCGAACGCAGCTTCCACCAACTGGCCATGCGCAGCGGCCTCGGGCGCTCGGATCAGTACCTGCGCCTGGACGGCATCAACGACGGCATTGAGGGTGGCGGTGACGGCAATGCGATCGCCTGGCTGACCGACGGCCGGCCGTGGCTGACCGCCACCGGCAAGTGGGGCGGCGGCCGCACCATGAAGTGGTACAACACCGCCCTGGTCCTGCGGGATGGCCAGATGGCCGACCGGCTGGTGGCGCTGTGCGACCTCGAGGTCGCCAGCGACCTGCCCTCCAGCGCCTTCGTGCGCAGTGTCATGCGCGAGTACAACGGCCTGGACTGGGCCCGCAGCATCGCCTGGATCAAGGGCCGGTACTGGGTGGTGTTCGACCAGTTCCAGGCCCGCGAGCCGGGCGACTACAGCGTCATGTGCCAGTGGTTCCACGGCGCCCGGCAGGTCGATGAGCAGTGCCGTGCCATCCAGACCAGCGGGGATCACACCCTGGTGCTCCAGGCCGCCGGCGGCGCCAGGCCGCTGGTGACCTTCCTCGATGACGGCCGCCCGATCGTGCGCCAGAGCGTGCACGCCGAGCTGCCCGCGGGCAGGGGCCTGACCATGGCCCACCTGCTCTACGCCCATCCGAAGGACCAGGACCACCCCTACGCGGTCCGGCGCCTGGCGTCCGACCGGGTGCTGGTCAGCGAGCCGGATCGGCAGGTGCTGATCGGCCTGGCGCCGCTCGGCGCGCCGGCCGCGCCGCTGCTTCCAGACGGGCCCCTCGAGGTCGCCTGCGCCCTGTACGCGTTCAGCGATCGCGACCTTGCCCTCGCGGCGTTGACCCGCCTCGGCACCGCGGATGCGCAGGGCGTGCTCCTGGAGGCCGACCGGCCGCTCGATGGGCACCTCGACGCGGGCGGCGGGGTGCTGACCCTCATCGCGGCGGAGCCGACCCGGCTTCGTCTGCGGGGTCTGCGTCTGTCCGACGGGCGTCTGACGGCGGCGGATCCGGAGGTCGTGCAGGAGGTTCCCTTGACGGCCGGACGGCACCAGGCGGCCTTCGCCGCCGGCCAGGATGGCCCGCTGGCAGGCCTGACCGCAGCAGCGCGGGCCGCGCTCGAGTCGGCGGCCGCCGGGGCGACGGCCGTCGAGGCCGTCGAGGCGGCGCGGGAGCTGCCGCGTCGTCTGGTCCCGCGCTGGCAGTTCAGCCTCCCGGACGGCGACGCGGCCGCGGTGCGGGTCGTCCGCGCCGCCGATCTCGATGGCGATGGCCAGGCCGAGGTCGTAGTCGGGAGTGCCGACGGGCGGGTGTTCTGCCTGACGGCCGAGGGCCGCGAGCGCTGGAGCCTGCGCCTGACGAAGCACCCGGAGCAGCCCTCCAGCCGGGGCCAGGAGAAGGCCGGCATCAACGACATTGCCGTGGCGGATTTCGGCGCGGGGGCGCGGATCCTGGTCGCCAGCGACAGCCAGTACCTGCACTGCCTCGACGCCGATGGAAGGGAACTCTGGAAGTTCACCGGCGCCGGCATCCGCTGCACCAACCAGGCCGCCGGCACCTACGGCACCGGCCGTTATGTCGAGGGCGATGGCGAGATGATGGCGGTCCACGTCGTCGATCTGGAAGGCGATGGCACCCGCCGGATCCTGGCCGGCTCGAAGACCTTCATGCATGGCGGTCGCCGGGTCTTCGGCACCCTGTGGTGTCTCGATGCCGCGGGGCAGCTCCTGTGGCATCTGTACCAATCGGCCGGCACGGTCACGAGCATCGCGACCTTCGCACCGAATGGCGACGGCCCGCGGCGCATCGCCTTCGGCTCCGGCGGCGGCACCTATGGCGTGGGCAGCTATGTGTGCGACAACCGCGGCGGGTCGGTGGTTCGTCACATCGGCGGCTACGGCGAGAAGGTCGTGGCCGTCGGCCCGATCGGACCGGACAGGGGGCTCGGAGTGGTGCGGCTCGAACGCCGCGATGGCACCCTCATTGCCTACGATGCCGCCGAGCCCTACGCGGAGCGCTGGCGCTTCCGAGCGGGCGGCCTGGACGCCGCCGGGCCGGTCCTGGCCGATGTCAACGGCGACGGCCAGGACGAGATCCTGGTCGGCTCCGACGGCGGCAGCCTGTTCTGCCTGAACGACCGCGAGCGACCCCTGACCTGGCGCTGTAATCTCGGTGAGCCGGTCTGCGCCCTGGCCGCGGGTGAGTTCGAGCCGGGCCGGCCCGGCATCCTCGCCGGATCGTCGCCGGGCGGCGTTACGGCCGTGTCTGGCGACGGCACGCCGCTGGCCCGGGCCGACGTCGGGGCCCCGGTCACCTGCGTCGCGGTCCTGGCCCTCGCGCCGCAGCAGCCGGCCGTGGCCGTGGCCGGCACCAGCGCGGGCCGGCTTACGGTCTTCCGTCTGGAGTGATCAGGCCTATGACGCGGCAGGCCGGCGCGCTGCCTCCTGTCTGCCCGACCGGCAGGGCCCGGTCACGTCCGGCGGTACACCCCGTACGTCCGCGCCGTCTCGTACATGGCGACCACATTCTCGACCGGCGAGTTGTCCTGCAGTTGGTGGGTCGGGGCGAAGCAGTAGCCGCCGCCGGGCATCATGATGTCGAGGGTACGGCGGCAGTCGGCGACCACCTCCGCGGGGGTGCCGAAGGACACCGGTCCGGCGGTGCTGATGCAGCCGTGGAAGGCGAGCCGGTCGCCGTAGGTCGCCTTGAGGTAGGCCGGGGCCATCCTGGCGGCTTCCGGCTGGAGCGTGTCCACTGCGTCGATGCCCATCTCGATGAAGTCGTCGAAGGCCCAGCTGCTCGAGCCGCAACAGTGGATCATGACCGGCAGGTCGTGGGCCTTGGCCAGATCGATCACGCGCTGGTGCAACGGCCGAATCCGCCGCCGAAAGAGCTCGACGCTGATCAGGGGCGCCTTCTGCGTGCCCAGGTCCTCACCCATCCAGACGAAATCCACGCGGCCCCGGGCCGCCTCGAGGGTGCGGGCGATGACCTCGATCTGGATGGCCGTGCGACGCTCGGCCAGGAGGATTCCCGCCGGCTCGTCGAGCATCATGTCCACCAGCGTCTGCTCGACGCCACGCAGAAAGCCGTTGCCGTTGAGGATGTCGGGCAGGCCGGCGCCGCCCACGAAGACCGCCAGGTCGCCCATCTGGGCGCAGGCCCGCGTCACCGCGGCGTAGTCGTAGTCATCCGGCGAGGGCATCGGCCACGCCGCCACCGCCGCCTCGTCGGCATGCTCGAGCGGGAAGTCGCAGAAGTCCCAGTACCCGCCGGTGTCGTGCGCCACCCAGCGGCGACGGATGCCCCACGGGTCGACACGGATGCCGCGGTCGGTGAGATCCTCGTGAAGTCGGGGGCCGGCATAGGGCGCGGCCACGCCCTGGAAATCCACGCCCAGGCGCTCGCGCAGGCCGCGGTGGTCCGCGGCGTCCAGGCCGAAGTGCGCCTTGAGCCGCCCGTCGATGCCCGGGTTGGCCAGGTAGTTGACCGGCACCCGGTCGGGCTCGGTGCGGTGCAAGGCTGCCACCACGCGTTCACGGGATGTCATACCGGAGGCCTCCCAGGTCCTTCGCTGTCGCTGTGGACTCGAGCCGCAAGCCGATGCCGCTCGCGGCTCGCGCGGTGCGGTAGCGGTCCCAGCGACCGCAGTGACGCACCGCCTAACATAAGCCCGCGCGGCCGCGGAGGACAGGACTACAGGACTGCCACACCTTGCCTCAGCCTGCGCCGGGGGGCGTGGCCTTGCGGCGCCTTCAGTCCACCCTGTCCACCCTGTCCACTCTGTCCACTCTGTCCACCCTGCGCCGCCTTTCCCGGCTTGTGCGGCCTGGCGCCGGCAGCCGGCGCCCGAGGGCCGTCTTGGAGTTCGGTTCTGGCACCCCTCCAGGGTGGCCAGGTGGGCGCTGACGCGATCGTCGATCGGCTCTGTCGGCGCCCGGGGGCGACTTGCCGCGCGGTCGTCAGGCCGTTACGGTTCGTCGCATCGACCCGCTTCGCCGGATCACAACCCCGAACACGCGACCATGGCGGCGGTCTCACGTTCTCTGTTGCCTTGAGGAAGAGGAGGCCCGTCAGTGACCATTGAACATAGAGGCTCGCGGGCGAAGGCAGCATCGACACTCTGGCGCGCTGTCGTTTTTGGACTGGCGCTCATCACTGCCGCCGCGCGGTCGCAGCCCGTGGCCGAGGTGAACCTCCTGCCCAACGCGCGGTTTGAGCAGGCGGCGCCGTGGCGGGAGGCTGTTCGGACGGCCCTCACGGAGCATGGCGTCGAGGTCCGCTGCGAGCGCTTTCCGGCCTCGTGGACCGCGGGCTGCCATGGCAAGACGCTGGCTGGTGCCAGCGTCGACTACCGCCTCGACGGCGCCGCGGCCGATGGCGCGCCGCGCACCGCCGTCGTGCATCTGGTGAACGGCGATGCGGAGAACGTCCTGAGCTTCTACACGCCGGGGATGATCCCGGTCGAGCGTATCCCGGCGGAGCGCTACCACGAGGCGCGCCTCCGGGCCCGGGGCAGGGGCACGGTCGCCCTCGGCGTCTTCGAATACGGCCAGGAGTACACGACCAAGGGCACCGGGGCCTACTGCGGCAGCGCCGTGTGGACCACGGTGACGCTCTCGGATGAGTGGCAGGAGCTCCGGACGGGGCCATTCCGTTATGCGCCCGATGCAAAGGTCGGCGCGGTCTGTTTCCGCATGGACATCCGCGGCGATGCCGAGATCGCCGAGGTGTTCTTCGGGGCCGTGCCACCCATCGACCGCCGTGCGGCGCTGACCTTCGCCCTGCCGTTCGAGGGGACGATGCAGGCCGCCTATGCGCGCGGCGCGACGCTGCCCTACGAGAATGCCTACGCCAATGCCACCGTGGAGGGCGTCCTCGGCAAGGCCGGGCGGTTCGATCGCAAGCCCGGCCCGCACCCCGACACCGGCTGGTACCAGTTCGCCATTGGCGGGACCTACCATGACGAGGCGAATGTCCCGCGCGAGGAGGGCACCATCGAGCTGTGGTTCCGGCCGCATCGCGACATGCTGACCATCCCGGCCTGGCGCACGTACACCCTGTGGGCGGTCAACCGCACCAAGGGCCCGACCCTGTCGATCCATCCCGGCGAGGACGGCACCCTGACGCTGCGGTACACCGAGACGATTCTATCCTTCGCCTATCCCTCTGGCGAGCGCCGCAGCGACGAGAAGACCGCCGAGACCGCGCTGCCGACGGACGACGCGTTCTTCTCGACCTGGCACCACCTGGCCTTCACCTACGACGCCGGGAAACGCCAGGTCTTCCTCGACGGCCGGCGCGTCATCGAGATGCCCGCTCCGCAGCCGAAGCAGCCGTGCATGACCGCGGACGACCTCAGCATCGGCTGGGCCGGCCGCTGGGCGCCGTACACCTCGTGTGCAGACCTGGACGAGTTCCGCATCTACGACGGGGTCCGCTACCTCGACGTCTTCACGCCCGAGCCGGAGCCGCTGCCGGTGGCCCCGGTGACGACCGTGGCCGCGGCCGCGGCCGCGGCCGAGCCCGCCTCGGCGCTGTCGCCGCTGGCGGTGGACGGCGCGGCGCGGGTCGAGGATGGCCGGCTCGTGCTGCCCCTGGCTGCCGGGACGGCGCGCTTCGAGCTCGGCGTCGAGGTCGGCGATGGCCTGCCGTTCATTCTCTCCAGCAGGGGCATTAAGCTCGGCCTCAAGGACCTCGTGACCGAGGATCCGCCCATCGCCGCGCTGCCGTGGTCGGCTGTGGAACTGACGGCGTCGGCGGATGGGACGCGCGCGGTCCGTGCCCGCCTCGAGCGCTATGGCGTCACGGTGCTCTGGTCGCTCGAGCCGCAGGGCGACCGCCTCCGGCTGAGCGTGTCATTGACGCACGACGGCGAGTCCTGGCGTGCCCCGCTCGAGGTGCGCGTGGGGGTCCGCGCTCTGGGCGACACGCGCTGGTCGGGCGCCTTCGATGGCACCGGCGATCGCGCCGTCGGGGCGCCGTTCCTGCCGTTCCATGCCGAGGGCCTCGCCAACATCTTCCCGCTCGCGGCGGCCTGGGGGAATGGCCCGGGCGTAGCCGTGGCGCACGACCCGTCGACGATCCTCTCGTATCTGCGCCAGGGCATGACGGCCGCCGACACCCTCGAGTCGGCCTGGCGGACCGTGCTCGATCCCGGCCAGGAGAGCCGCATCGGCCTGGATGTGTTCACCTTCGACCCGCGCTACGGCAGCGACGACGCGGTGGCGCGTTACCACCGGCGCTACCCGGGGACCTTCCAGCCCGACCCGACGGTGGATCCGCGCGTCTACGAGGGCGCGGCCGTCGGCCTGGTGTCGACCTCTTTCTACATGCCCTACACGCACAAGCCCGAGAAGAAGGCGATCTTCTCGGTGCAGGAACTCTGCCGGCGCGCCAATGCCGGCTGGGAGTGGTACTACGGCACCGGTTCCAGCGCCGGGAACTGGAGCCTCGAGCCCTTCCTCCTCGAGGCCCTGCCGGACACCAAGGCCAAGTTCGGCCGCGGCGCCCCCGTGGCTGATCAGAAGCAGTGGCGGCTGAACAAGTTCGATGCTATGGAGAACAAGGGCATCGCCACCGGGTTCTACATCCTGACCTGGATGGAACAGCGCTACGCGCGCTACTACCACGACGCGGTCATCGGGCCGTTCGATACCGACGACGGTGTCTCCTACCTCGACAACTGGTGGACGAGCGGCATCCGCGACTCGATCACCATGCCATCATGGAGCCGCGCCGGCGACCTGATGCGCCGGCAGGCCCGCGACATCCTGGCGGAGAACCCGCCGGTCGCGGCATTCTGCTACGACGTCTTCGAGCGCGACCACCGCGACCGCGCCGACCGGCCTGCCGCGGGCGGCGCGCGCGCCTTCGACGAACGCGGCGCCTTCACGGCGCACCTGGCCGGCATGGGCGCCCTCTGCGAGGACATCCGGCGCCTGCGCACCGGCGCCGGCCGGACGCCCGGCATCATCGGTAACTCCCATGCCTGGCTGGCCGGCTTCCCCGGGCTCTTCCGCGTCGACGCGATCATCTTCGAGGGACGCCCCTTCGAGTTCGTCGCCAATGACTACCTGCTGCGGCACGACGCACGCTTCCTCGGCGCCAAGCACCGCTGCATGTACCAGGGCGGCGGCAACGACCTCATGGGCAACTACTACCCCGAGGTGGAGACGCTCGACCCGGCGGCGGTGCGACTCGACGTCGTGGCCGTGCGCATGCAGTGCTTTCTGCGCGGCTTCCTCAACAACACCTGGTCCAGCCCCGGCATGACCTACGGTGTCAAGGAGATCGCCGAGGGCCAGCAGGACCTGGCGCGGACCCTGCGCTGCGGCTACCGCTTCGTTGCCGCCGCCGCCGTGGCCATGCCCCTGCGCGTCGCCCGCTACGGCGAGCCCGCCCGCGGCGTCTTCGCGGTGGTCAACCCGACCCTGACGCCGGTCGCCTCGAGCCTGCGCGTCGATTGCGACTACCTCGGCGCGGTGCCGGTCCTGGCCGTCGACGGCGCCGAGTCGACCGCATCGGCCGGCACCGGCCGCGCCCTGTCGCTGGAGTCTCTCGGCCTGCGCGGCCTGGACTACCGTCTCGTCGAGACGGTGGCGGCCCTCGAAGGCGCCGCCGCCGACAGCGCCGTCCGGATCGAGGCCGCCATGACGCGCACCCCGGAGGCGCGGACGCTGCGGATGGCCCTCCAGGGCGCCGCCGGTGGCGCGCCCGTGCGTCTGCGCCTCGGCCTGGCAGCGCATGAGGTCCTGCAGACTCTGACCGTCAACGGCCAGCCCGTGACCCCCGAACTCGACGCGACGACGCGGTCGCTGTCCGTCGCCGGGCTGGACCTCGCCGGGACGGTGACCGTCGAGTGCCGGCTGCGCGACCCGCGCTGGCTCAGCCCGGCGGCCGAGGTGACGGCCTTCCCCTTTACCGATAGGGCGGGCAGCGCGGCCGGCGTGGTCTACGACGACGAGGCCGCCGTGCACGAGGCCCGGCGCCTTGCCGAGTACTTCCAGTTCTGGACCCGGAACACCCCTGGCGTCGAGCCGGTCACGATGAAGCCGCAGAGCGCCAAGCCCGGCGAGGCGCGCCCCGCCGGCCCGGTCATCCTCCTCGCCCTCCATCCACCGGCGGGACGCGAGACGCCGGTCGGCATCCGGCGCGAGGGCGACAGTCTCACCCTCTGGGCCACGGACGCCGCCGCCCTGCGCCTCCTGCTGAACGACCTCTTCGCGGCCTTGGACGAGGTCTACCCCTACGTCGGCGCCTTCGGCAACCAGAACCTGATCTCGACCTACGACGACTGCTCGACGAAGGAACAGCGGGCGCTCCTGCACCACGCCGGCCTGCCCGGCAAGGCCTTCTCGGTGCAGGAGCTCCTGTCCGAGCGCTGAGCGCGGGGAAAGCGGGAACGCCTGCACGGCATGAGGATCCAACGGGACATCATCGTGAGCATGCTGGCGGGTGCGGTGGCATTCGCCAGCACCTACCTGGCCACCTATGCGGACCGGGACGGCTTCAGCGAACGGACGGGCTACCCGCCAGAGATGCTGACGGCACAGGCCGTCGGATGCGGCCTGTTCGTCGCCCTTATCGGGTTCATTGTCGTTCAAGGCACGCGGTGCGCCGCCTGGAGCCTGGCGACGTCGGCCGGGGGCACAGGCACGCAAGCCGCGCGCGAGACGTCGGCCTCGCGCCCGCGCGTGGGGACCCTCAGTCTGGGTGAGGTCGGGGCGCGGCGCCGCTGTCCGGGGCGCTCCCGGTGGTCTCGGCGGACCTGGTGAGGCGGCCTGTCTCGGCTGGCTCCTCGGGGGGATCCTCCTCGACGTCGATGGGGTGGGAGAAGGTCTCGATGGCGGTCTTGGCCACCTTCATGGTGTCCACGTAGGCATAGGCGCCGATGGCGACGGCGCCGACCACGGGGACGTAGCGTGACAGTCCGCGGCTGATGACGCGCTGGGTGACGCGGACGCCGATCTTCTCGAGGGCCTGCTGCAGGACGCGCAGGGTCACCCGGCGCACGAGGTAGCGCTGGCCGACGCGGACGACCAGCTCGCGGGCGAGTTGTGCGGCGCCGTGTCGGAAGAGGCAGTAGACCATCAGCTCGCGTCGCAGGCTGGCCTGCTGGCCGTAAGCGTTGGCGATATCGACGACGACCTGTTGCTGGATGCGCCAGATGGCCATGAGGTCCGGGATGACGGTGAGCAGTCCGAAGGGCCCTGGCGGCAGTGCCAGGGAGCCCGAGATGGCGGCGGCGCGGGTGGCGGCCCGGGCGGCGATGACCCGAGCGCGCGCGCGCGGCTCGGCGGCGGTCGGCTCGTCGCTCGAGGGTATGGCCGTGGCGAGCCGCATCAGGGCGTCGGTGATCAGGCCGGTCGCATCGGCGGGCTTGTCTGGCGCTGGCGCTGGGTGGCGCATGGTGCGGGTCTCTCCTGTCGGCCGATCGCGGCGGCCGGCGACGCGGTGTCTTCGAGTCTCAGATCAGACGGGTGACCAGGAGCTGAGCGGCCGGTTGCATCGGCAGTGTCCACGGGCGTCCGACGACGAAGCGCTGCGCCAGGACGGTCAGCCACTGGCGCGAGGTGGTGATCTTGCCGGCCGTGATGGTGAGGCCTTCGGGGCTCTCGCCCAGGCGGTAGTCTTCGATGACGACATGGACCGCCTCACTCTCGCCGTGGAGGTCCAGCTCGACCTCGATGCGGCGAGCCTGCGAGTCGAGCTTGAGGCTGCGCACGCGTCCGAAGTCGAGATTCCGGTTGGCGATCTCCTGGAGGCCCCTGCCGGCGGCGGCGTCTTTGGCGCCGACGACCATCTGTGACAAGCTCATGACAGACTCCCGGGTCAGTCGGGCACGGCGGCGCCGGGTGTTGCCGGTGCCGCCGGTGCCTGGGTTGGTGTGGGTGCCGTTGCCGGCGTTGGCGCGGCCGCGGGCGGGGTCGCCGCCGTCGCGGTTGCTGCCGCGGCGGCCGCCGCCGGGTCGGCGGGCCGGTCAGGGCCCTCGAGGATGACCTCATCGAGGTCGAAGTGCCCCGCGCCGAGGGTCTGACGGTTGGTGTAGAGCCGCACGGCGCGCACGGCCTGTCGCGGCAGCGCCTCGAGGTCATAGCGGAGCTGCGTCCAGACGCCGGCGGGGAGGTCCTTCAGGTCGGCGGGTGCGGCGCGGTGTGCCGCCGGGGTGTAGCCGGTGCGGTGTCGGAGGCGCAGGTCGAAGGCCTGCAGGGGGTAGGGACGGTCGGGCCTGATCCAGAGGCTCAGGGCGGTGGCGCCGGACCAGTCGCGCGGCTCGGTGAACTCGAGCATGATGGCGGCCGAGGCATGAAGCGGGCGAGGCTCGACGCGCAGGGCCCGCCGGCTGTCGACGGGGTCGCGTTCGGTGGCGGTGAGGGTGCCGCGGTCGCTGGCGAGGATCCAGTCCGGGTCGTCGTGGTCGGCCAGGAGGGCCCAGCCGTCCGGTACGGGCTCGCGGCGGGGCACGGGGTCGACACGGAAGAATCCACGCTGGCGGCGGAAGGGTTCCAGGCCATCCGGATCGCGCACGAAGGCGGCCAGGACCAGCGAGCGCGCCGGCACGGTGAGGTGTTCGGGGGAGGGCTCCCAGCGGTAACCGGGAGTGAAGGCCGTGCGTCGGCCGATGCGTGCCAGGACGTCAATCTGCAGGGCCTGGCGGCCGGCCGTCGCCTCGGGGGGGCCCGCGAGGCGGCCGTCGAGCGGCGCGTAGGTCGGGTTGCCGACCACGACGAGGGTATCACCGCGGGCGGTGCGGTAGGACGAGCAGACCAGGTCCGTGGCGCCCTCGACGCGCCA
>JAAYZO010000666.1 GCA_012514865.1 Lentisphaerota bacterium
ACCCGCAGGGTCCCGACTCGGTCCCGCGCCGCTTGCCATGAGCCGCGCACGGTGCCGCGGGCGAGGGGCTGCCAGTCCATGGCGGCCGAGCCGCGCAGCGCCGCCGGTGTGTCGCTGACGACCTGCACCAGCGCCCGGGCGAGGCGGTGCTGATGACCGTCGAGGGGCGACAGGTCCGGCGTCGACACGCCATCTGCCGAGCGCACCGTCAGGGGGCCGCCATGGTAGTCTGCGAACAGCGTCTGGCCTTCCAGGTAGCTCTCGATCACGCGCAGTTCACCCGGGCGCTGAGAGCGTTTCGGGTTGCCGGCGACCAGGAAGGTCTCCACGCCGGTGCCATAGCGTGACAGCCAGAGGTCGACATGGGCGGTGGCGGCGGGCGTCGGCTGCCAGCCTTCGCGCAACAGCTCGCTCAGTACCGGCATGAGCGCCACCATCGAGCGGACGCCCCGGACCTGATGACCCATCGGGAAGGCCCCGTAGCGCAGGCTCGCCAGCCGAACATAGGCATACATCCCCTGCATTCCCGCGCGGATCTGAGCCGCGTCGAGGCGCTGCCAGTCCAGGACCTCCCAGGTCTTCAGCGGCGACCACCAGCTCATCGGCTTGTGGCCGAGGAGGAGCCGCAGGGGGCCGATCGCGTCCACGTTCTCGTACGGCGGATGCTCGTGCATGCCGATATCGCAGCGGACGGCGGTGTTGATGCTGGTCGGCTTGTTGAAGACGCAGGCTACGGCATAACCGCGCACGCGCTGGCGATGGATGACGTCGCCCAGGTGCGCCAGGGCCACCTGGGTTGAGGCGTAGATCTTGCCCTCGTCATCCCAGGCCCGCGCCGGATCGCCCGCGATGCCGGGGCCGTAGTGCCGCAGGCCGCCGTAGGCCTCGTCAAAGCCGATGGCGGCCGGTCCGAAGTCGCCTGTGATCTGCTCGATCTCCCGGACCACCTCCTGGCCGTAGGCGTTGCCCCATGGGTAGGTCATCCGCGTCGTCGCGTCCGGCTTGATCCAGCCGACGATCTTCGGGTGGCGCTGGCCCTTGGCGTCGAGAACCACGCCATCCGGGAAGGCTGCCAGGACCGTCTCGTCGGCGGCGTGAGGGAGCATGTAGTAGGCCAGATTGGTGGCCCACCAGCCCCGGTGGAAGCGCTCGCGCATATCCCGCCGGTAGTCGTCCAGGCTGCCCTTGGGGCCATTGCGGTGGGCATCGGTCGGCCCCGCGTAGCCCTTCTCGGGGTCGTAGAATCGCTCGTCGGCATACCAGTCACCGGGCGTCTGCGCCGGGCAGTAGGCCCACTCCCAGGTCATGCCGAAGCGTCGCGCCTCCTCCCACTGCAGCTCGCGGGTGGTCTGCTGTGACTGCAGGTAGCCGCCGCCGCCGATGAGCGACGGCCGCACCTCGGGATGGATGGTAAAGCACCCCGGGTAGAGGCCATACCAGCGCTGTACGGCGTCGAGGTGGCCGAAGGTCGGCGTGAAGGCGAAGGCGCACAGCGGCAGGGCCACGGCTGCGCCCGGGTCCACCACCAGGCGGGTGCTGAAGCCCGCCAGCCCGCCGTCGGCGGTCGGCTCGAAGCGGTTTCTGAAGGTCGACAGCGGCCGCGATGGGTCCAGGCCGACCGCCACGCCGCCGCCGGCGTGGTAGGCGACACTCAGGGGCAGCCGCAGGCTGAGATCGCCGCCGCGGTACTCCGGGAAGGTCGCCGGGCGGCCGTCGCGGCCGTCCCAGGCCGTCAGGCCGGCACCGGCCACCGCCGCCGACCAGCGCACCTCCAGCAGGCGCGGCCGGGTGCCGGCATTGCTGAGGGCAAGTTCGACCAGGATAGCGTCGGTGCCGGCCGTGCGCATCGCGACGGCGACCGCGAGGCCGCCGGCCGCCTCGTCGCGACGGTAGCTCAGGCCGTCCGGCCGGAGGCGCCAGTCCTGAGCCTCGCCGAGGGCGACCGGCGCCGCCTGGGGCCCCTCGGTGATGGCCAGCCCGCCGGCGGACGGCTGGCCGGTCGCCCGCGCGAGTGACAGCGTCAGCGCCCCGGCGCTGACGCGGAT
>JAAYZO010000073.1 GCA_012514865.1 Lentisphaerota bacterium
CGGCAGGCCATGCGCGACGGCCTGACCAGCGGCGACCGCCAGGGCGTCTGGCCGTTCTACAACAGCGAGGCCATGGAACAGCGCCTGGCCGACCGCGGCCTCGTGGCGACCAGCCACATCGGCTCGGCCACCCTGCGGGCCGTGCGCACCCGCCCCCTGGTCGAGGTCACCCTCGAGATCCTCACTGCTGAACCCGAGGCCTGGTTCCAGCCCGCCTTCCTGGAGTGGTGCCGACAGGCCGACTGAGCGCCGGCCGGACCGCGATACGACCGCGGACCGCCCGGCGGCGGGTCGAGAGACCCCGCCCGCGGGAGGCGTCCGGGCGTGGCCAGGCCCCTGCGAGAGGGCCTGGCCTGGCCATGGAGAGACCCCTGTGACCAAGGTCACCACAGAGCGCAGGCCGCCAGCGCCGACGCCGTCGCGTCAGCGCGCCGCCCAGCAGGCCCTGATGGTCTTCATGGGTCTGCCGATCTTCGTGCTTCTGGTCACCGCCACCGATGACCCCCAGGGGCTCTTCGGCACTCAGGATGTCCTGACCCTGCCCGTCGCCGCGCTCCTGTCGCTGCAGGCCCTCGGCGGCCTTCATCTCTGGCTGGGTCCCGTCACCCGGCAGCGTCCGGCAGCGTTGTGGCTGCGTCTGGCGCTGAGTCTGCTGCCGGTGCCGCTCCTCGCGGTGATGTGGGGCCTGGCCTGGCATCTGGCGACCCTCGGTCTGCTGGTCGTGCTGGTGCAGGCGTTCTACCTGGCGCGGTCGCCGGCGCTCGACGCGGCCGAGACGCTGCGGCCCTGGCGCCGTGATCAGGCGGAGTCGCCGGCCTCTCTGGCGCCGCGTTTCGGACTGGTCTGGCGCCTGGCCGCGGGGGTCGGCGTCCTGGTGGTGCTCGTCTCGGGCCATGGCATCGCGCGCACCCCGCTGGCCTGGTCGGCCGTGCGGGTCTACGTCGGCCTGGCGGTCCTGATCAGCCTGCGCTATGAGATTGCCGATCTGGTGCTGACCGGTCACCGTCGCCTGACCTGGGCCCTGGGGCTCCTCCTGGCGCTGAGCCTGGCGGTCGGCCTGCATCCCGACGGCCGTCCGGCGCTCCTGCCGCTGCTGGGTCTGCGCCAGGCGGTCGCGGCCCTGGCGCTATGGCATCACTACGGCGGCGCCGGCGCCCTCTGGCGGCGTCTCACCCGCAACCCCGCCGGGCTGCTCTGCCTCAGCTTTGCCCTGGTCATCGTCGTTGGCGCGCTGGTGCTCGACCTGCCGGCCGCGGCCAGCCCCGCCGGCCCGGCCATCGGCGTCGTCGACGCCCTCTTCACCGCCACCAGCGCCCTCTGCGTCACCGGCCTGGTCGTGGTCGACACGGGCGCCGCCTTCTCCACCTTCGGCCAGATCGTGATCCTGACCCTCATCCAGATCGGCGGCCTGGGCGTCATGACCATCAGCATCTTCGTCGCCCTCCTCCTCGGCCGGGACACCGGCCTCGAGAGCGAATCGGCTCTCGGCGCCATGCTCGGTGAGGACCGCACCCGCGCCGTCCGCCGGCTGGTCTGGTTCATCGTTGGTACCACCGTGGTGACGGAGGCCCTCGGGGCGCTGGTCCTCGTTGCCGGCTTCTGGCAGGAGGGCATGACGCCGTCACGCGGGTTGTACTACGGTATCTTCCACGCCGTCAGCGCCTTCTGCAATGCCGGCTTCGCGCTCTTCCCCGACAGCTTCGTATCGCGCGACCGGCGGCTCCTCTTCCCGCTCGTCCTCTCGCTGCTCATCGCCCTCGGCGGCCTCGGCTTCAGCGTCCTCCACGTCGCCGGACGCCGCCTGCGCCCGCAGCGCCGCCGCCGCGGCGTGCCCTGGCCGCTGCACACCCGGCTCGTCCTCGCCGGGTCGACCCTCCTCTGGCTCGGCGGCATGGCCTGCTTCTGCATCACCGAACGGCACGGCGTCCTGGCCGGAAGGCCGTTGCCCGAGGCCCTCACCCACGCCTGGTTCCTCAGCGTGACGGCCCGCACCGCCGGCTTCAACACCGTCGACATGACCGCCCTGCATCCGGCCACCGACCTGATTCTGCGCGGCCTCATGGTCATCGGTGCCGGGCCGGGTTCGACGGCCGGAGGCATCAAGGTGACCACCGCCGCCGTGCTGGTCCTGATCGTCTTGGCACGCCTCAAGGGCCGTGCGCATGGGACCATCCTGGGCCGCCGCCTCGACGACCTCACCGCCCTCAACGCGGTCAGCGTCGCCACCCTCGCCCTGGCTCTCGTCGCTCTGGCCTCGGTGCTGCTGCTCCTGACGCAGCCCCTCGGTGCCGAGCTGACGCCGGCGATGCTCAACTTCGAGGTTATCTCCGCCTTCGGAACCGTCGGGCTCTCGACCGGCGCCACGCCGCACCTCAACACCTTCGGCAAGGCCGTGGTGATCGTGCTGATGTTCGTTGGCCGCGTCGGCCCTCTGACTCTCCTGGTGAGCATGCGGCCGCGCCGGCGGAGCCCCGTCCAGTACCCGGTCGCGAATGTGATGGTCGGTTAGCCTACCGACCGCTGTGATGACGGCCTCAGAGTGGGGGCTGTCAGGACCCTTGGAGGCAATCCATGAGACCCACCACCGCCGTGATCGGCCTGGGCATCTTCGGCAGCTAGGTGGCGCTCTCCCTGAGCGCCCGCGGCATACCCGTCGTCGTTATCGACGCCGACGAAGACGCCGTCGAGCCCCTCAAGGACCGGGTGGCGCAGGCCCTCGTCCTGGACGCCACCGACGAGCAGGCCCTCCTGGACGCCAGCGTCGATCGCATCCCGGTCGTGGTCAACGCGATCGGCACCGACCACCTGCAGAACAGCATCCTCACCACGGCCCTGCTCAGCCGCATCGGCGTCCGCCACATCATCGCCCGCGCCACCAGCCCGCTGCATGAGCGCATCCTGACCCAGATCGGCGCGCATGAGGTCGTCAATCCCGAACGCGACATGGGCCGCCGCCTGGCCCAGCACATCGCGGTGCCGCACCTCAACGAGATCCTGCACCTGCCCGATAAGGTCTCGATCGCCGAGATCGACGCCCCCGAGAGCTTCCTCAACCACACCCTGGCCGAGCTGGCCGTGCGCGCCACCCACAGCCTCAACGTCATCGCCGTCAAACGCGTGCCGATGGCCGCACGCGAGCGCGCCGCCGCCGACGACGAGGCGGCCCGTGACGAGGATGCCGCCGGCGACCACCTCATGGTCCTCAATTTCTCGCCGACCGAAGACCGCTTCATCCCGGGCGACGTCCTGATCGTCATCGGCCGCGACGAGGATATCAACCGCTTCGCTCAGGACCTTGCCCTGCCGTCGCGGCCGCGGCCCTGACGGCTCTTCCTCCTCCGGCCGGGGGGTGGCAGGCGCATCCCTGCGCATGTCCGGGCGCCCGGAGGCGCCGGGGATCTCGCTGAAGGGCGGCCCGATCGTTCCGGCGGCGGCGTTGAACTCGAGTCACCTATCACTGCCGTTTGGGGCCTGCTTTCATCCAAATCGCTATCGCTATCGGGATCGGAACTGACTTCGGCGTTCCCTCGATTTCGATAGCGATCCCGATCTCGATGTGGATGCCACAGCGCAGCCGGGGGTCGCGCGAGCGCACGGACCCCCGGAACCGCGAACCCACACACCAAGCACCCTGAAGGGGTGCCAGAACCGGACTTCCGACAGCCCCGCGCCGACGGCCGCGCCCCTTGCATTCCCTGCCGGCCGGTGTCATAGTCCCTCGATGACCATCGATCAAAAACTAGCTATTTTAGCCGAATCGGCCAAGTACGACGTCAGTTGTGCGTCGAGCGGCACGACGCGTTCCGGGGGTGCCGGTGTGGGGTCGTGCGCGGCCACCGGGATCTGCCATAGCTGGTCGGCCGACGGGCGCTGCGTGTCGCTGTTGAAGCTGCTCCTGGGCAACCGCTGCGTCTACGACTGTGCCTACTGCGTCAACCGTCGAAGCAACGACATCCCGCGGGCCTCGCTGAGCGTCGCCGAGGTGGTCGACCTGACCCTGCGCTTCTACCGCCGCAACTACATCGAGGGCCTCTTCCTCAGCAGCGCCGTCGAGCGCAGTCCCGACGACACCATGGAGCGGCTCCTGGAGGTCGCCCGGGAGCTGCGGGTGCGCCATGCCTTCCAGGGCTACATCCACCTCAAGGCGATACCGGGAGCCGATCCGGTCCTGGTGCGCCGTGCCGGCGCCTACGCCGACCGCCTCAGCGTCAACATCGAGCTGCCCTCGCAGGAGTCCCTGCAGCGCCTGGCGCCGCAGAAGTCCAAGCTCGGCATCCTCGGACCGATGGGGGTCATCCACGACGGCATCGCCGAGTACCGCGCCGAGGCCGTCGTGCACCGCGCCGCGCCGCGTTTCGCCCCGGCCGGACAGAGCACCCAGATGGTCATCGGGGCCAGTCCCGAGAACGACCTCCAGATCCTCACCCTCAGCGCCGCGCTCTACCAGCGCTACGACCTTAAGAGGGTCTACTACTCCGCCTATGTCCCGGTCAGCACCGACAGCCGCCTGCCGGCCCTGCGGACGCCGCCCCTGGAGCGCGAGCACCGCCTCTACCAGGCCGACTGGCTCATGCGGCTCTACGGCTTCGCCGCCCATGAACTCCTCGCGCCCGAGGCGCCCTGGCTCGACCCGGTGCTCGACCCGAAGTGCGCCTGGGCGCTGCGTCACCCGGAGGCCTTCCCGGTCGAGGTCTCGACGGCGCCGTACGAGCGCCTTCTGCGCGTCCCGGGCATCGGCATGCGCTCGGCGCAGCGCCTCTGCTCGACGCGGCGTTTTGCGGCATTGCGCCTCGAGGACCTCACGCGCCTAGGCGTGGTCCTGCGTCGGGCGCAGTTCTTCCTGACCGTCAACGGGCGCTGCCCGGCCGCCGGCGCCGTGACGCCGCAGCGCCTGCGGCACTGCCTGGTCTCGGGCGAGAGCGCCCGCTCGCCATGGTGGCAGCCGGACCTCTTCGCCTGGCGCGA
>JAAYZO010000667.1 GCA_012514865.1 Lentisphaerota bacterium
CCGCCGACCGTCGTTGCGACTGGCTCCTCTGCGACCTCATCGAGGACCCGAACCGCGTCATCGAGCAGATCCTCCTGCCCTGGCTCGAGGCCGGCTGGTGCCGGCGGTTCGTCGTCAACCTCAAGGTCGGCAAGATGGACCCGATCGAGATGCTGCGGCGCCTGCGCGGCATTGACGCCATGGGCCTGAACCGGCGCTGCGAGCGCTTCAAGATCCGGCAGCTCTTCCATGACCGCGAAGAGATCACCTGCATGGGCCAGACCGCCTGAACAGCCGCGCCGGCCTGGGGCCGGCCTCAGCGAGATGGGGGATGCCCCTCATGGCCAGGTCAACGCAACCCGACGACCGCCCTGATACCGCCGCGCCCTCGTCGCGGCGTCGCCGCCGCGGCCTGTGCCGGCGCTGGCTGGCCCTGCCCCTCGCCGCGGCCCTGCTCGGCGCCGGCTGCCGCCAGACCGGCTGGCTGGCCGAGCGCCGCCGCGACTTCGCCGACGTCGGCACCGCCAGTGTCGGCCTCGGCCTCGGCGCTCAGCTCCGCCTCGGGCCGCTGCACCTGACGCCCCTCATGCTCCAGACCGAGAGCGCCGGCCTGCGCGGCGGCGAGTGGTTCATCGCCCCGGGGCTGACCGCGGATGTCGACTGCCCGCCTCAGGAGGTCGGCCTCATCTGGTGGAGTTCATCGATATGGGACCTCCCCGAGGGCTGTCCCGACCGCGATCGCCTGCGCCAGCGCGGCAAGGCGCACCTGGCGACGCCGCTGTATCTTCCCGAGTCAGCCAAGCTCCACGACTTCCACACCGACACGCCGCCCTTCCTCAGCCTGCCGCGGCAGTCGTGGCCCGCCGAGAAGCTCGAGCTGCCGCGCTACCCCGCCGCCTGGCACACCCAGATCGAGGTCAGCCTGGCCTTCCTGGGCAGCCTCCGCCTCGGCGTCAACCCCGGCGAACTCGCCGACTTCCTCCTGGGATGGATCCAGATCGACCTCTACCGCGACGACCTCTGGGGCGTCCCGCCCGACACCGCCGCCGCGACCCCGATGCTCAAGCCGATGCCGTGGTCGTGGGCATGGGCGCAACTCCAGCGTGTCCCCCGCCTCTGGCCCCGCGACAACGAGCCCTGAGTTCCTCTCCCCCGACTGATCTCCGCTGCCCTCTCCTCGGGCGCCCCCGGCGTTGGGCGTTGAGCGTTCGGCGTTCCCTCCCCCTCCGGCCTTGGGCGTTGGACGTTGAGCGTTCGGCGTTCCCTCCCCCTCCGGCCTTGGACGTTGGACGTTCGGCGTTGAGCGTTGGACGTTCGGCGTTCCTTCCCCCTCCGGCCTTGGACGTTGGACGTTGAGCGTTGGACGTTCGGCGTTCTCCCCCTCCGGCCTTGGGCGTTGAGCGTTCCGCGCCGCCTCAGCTCAACAGCCGCTGCAGGTCCTCGCGCGTCAGACGCTCGGCCACACCGCGCTGCTCGGCGTCGCCCATGACCGCCGCGAACAGCTCGGCCTTCTCACGCTGCAGGGTCAGGACCTTGTCCTCGACCGAGTCGGCCGCGACCAGCCGGTAGGCGACCACCGGCTTGTCCTGGCCGATGCGGTGCGTGCGGTCGATGGCCTGGCGTTCCACGGCCGGGTTCCACCATGGGTCGAAGAGGAAGACGTAGTCGGCGCGGGTCAGGGTGAGGCCTGTCCCGGCGGCGCGCAGGCTGAGCAGGAAGACCGTCGGTCTCTCGGCCTCCTGGAACTCGCGCACCAGCTCGACGCGGCGCCCGGCCGGGGTCTCGCCGGTGAGGGTCAGATGCGCCAGGCCGGCCGCGTCCAGGGCCGGCTGGATGCGCTCCAGCATCGTGGTGAACTGGCTGAAGACGAGGGCCGAGTGCCCGGCCTCGGCCAGCTCGGCGAGCATCTCGACCATCGCCTCGAGCTTGGCGGAACTCGCGTCGTCCGGCAGCACCCCCGGGAGCAGCGCCGGGTCGCAGCAGACCTGCCGCAGACGCGTCAGCGCCGCCAGCATCTCGATCGGGCCGCGGCTCTGCAGGAGCGCCCGCGCCCGCAGCAGCTCGCGGTCGTAGACCTGGCGCTGGCCCGGGGTCATCTCGATGCGCAGGACCTCCTCGGTGCGCGCCGGCAGCTCCGGCGCAACCGCGTCCTTCGTCCGCCGCAGCAGCAGCGGCGCCAGACGCGCCGCCAGCGGCGCCCGCCGCGCCGGGCTGTCCCAGCGCGCCGTGAAGTCGTCGGCGCTGCCGAGGAAGCCCGGGTTCAGGAAGTCCATGATCGACCACAGATCCAGCAGGCGGTTCTCGATCGGGGTGCCGGTCAGGGCCAGGGTGTGCGTCGTGCGCAGGGCCTTGGCCACACGCGTAACCTGGGCGTCGGGGTTCTTGATGCTCTGGGCTTCGTCCAGGACCACCATGTCCCAGTCACGGCCGCAGAAGCCGTCGGCATCCAGGCGCAGCAGGGCGTAGTGCGTGACCATGACCTCCCAGTCATCGCCCGCCAGCGCCGCCGCCCGCGCCGCCGCCGGCCCCACCGCCGCCCGACAGCGCAGCCCCGGACAGAAGCGCTCCGCCTCCTGCAGCCAGACGCCCACCACCGAGGCCGGACAGACCACCAGAGCGCGGAAACGCCCGCCCGAGCCGGCGCGGCGCTGCACCCAGGCCTCCAGAAGCGCCAGGACCTGCAGGGTCTTGCCCAGGCCCATGTCGTCGGCCAGGATCGCCCCGGCGCCATGCAGGCTGCGATCGGCCAGGAACTCGAATCCCGCCACCTGGTACGGCCGCAGGATACCCGCCAGGTGGCCCGGCAAGGCCAGCGGCACCGGCTCGGGCTCCGCCAGGAGCCGCTCGCCGAGGTGCTGGCAGGACGGCGACCAGGCCAGCGGCGCCGAGGGCGAGGCCAGGGCGCGCAGGAGGCCCTTGGCGTCGTGGCGCAGGAGGCGCAGGCTCTCGGCACCGCCGAGGCCCTGCGCCTCGAGCTGGGCACTCAGCGCCCGCGCACGCTCCGGATCGATCGCGAGCCACTCGCCGCCGCGGCTGCGCAGGACAGTCCGACCCAGCCGCAGGGCTTCGCGCAGCTCGGCATCGCCCAGGCTGACGCCCTGGCATTCCCAGCGCACCGCCAGGTCCACGGCACGGCCCTCTTCGCGCACCATCAGCCGCGCCTGCAGGTCGCCCGTATCCCCGAGCAGCGCCCGCAGCGCCGGGTGGACATGGCGCTCGACCTCACTCGGCCAGGCCGACCAGGCCTGCCGCAGCGCCTCCATGCGCGCCGGCAGGCCTTGCACCCGCAGACGCCCATTCGCAGCCGGCGCCGCCTCGAGCGCCTGCAGCGCCGTGCGCACCGCCTCGAGGCCCACCGGATCGAGGACCTCGATCACGAACTGACGGCCATCGTCGCGAATCACCGGCGCCGGCAGACTCGCAAGGCCCACCGCCACACCGCCCACGGTCAGACGAATCAGGACGTCGGAGCCGTCCGGGATGGCCTCGACCTCGAGACGGCGCCGACGCACCCGCTCGCGGCGGACGCCGGGACCCTCGACCACCTCGAGGTGGCCCTCGAGGAGATCGGCGAGGTGCCCGCAGACATGCTCGCGGCGCAGACGCGGGTCGCGCCGCGCAAAGACGCGCTGCAGCAGCGCCCAGGAGAGGACCGGACGGAACCGCAGCAGCCCGGCGCTCGCCAGGGCCTCCTCGCCGGCCTGGCCGAGCTGCTGGTAGAGCTCGTGGAAGGGGCGGCGGTCGCCCGACGGCTCCACCACCACCGCGGCAATGCGCACCCAGTCGTCCTCCGGCCGAAGCTCGATGGCCAGCCGGGCCGGCTCCAGGCCGCGACGGCCCAGGGCCTGCTGGCTGGCGCGCTCCACAAAACGCCCGGGGGTGTCCTCCCAGCGCTCCTGCCAGTGCTCGAATTCGCCTGGCGTCAGCTTCAGGACCTGGAGGTTGGCATGGCGCTCCGGCCGACGCTGCAACTGCGGACCGAGCCACTTCAGGAGCGACCAGTCGCCATACGACCACACCGCACCCGGCCGGGCCGCCCGCGCCTGGGTGGCGAGGTTGTGCAGACTCTGCAGACGCAGGAGTTCGCGGCGGTCGTCGCGCCGGCGGTAGAAGCGCAGGGCGACGACGCCCGGCTCGTGGTGAAAATCGACCTCGACCTCGAGGCCGGGACGCGCGCCGACACCCGCCGCCGGGGCGGCCGTCACCGCCGGCATCCGCGGCAGCTCCAGCTCGTCATCGGCCGCGGCGCCGCCCGGACGCTCGGCGTCGGGCGCCGCCGGGGCGGGCCCACCCGCAACGGCGCCGACAGAACCCGCCGCAGTCACCGCGGCCGGTGGCGCCGCCGACGGGCTCCAGCGGCGCGACCGGCAGACCTCGCTCAGCATGCAGGCGGCCGCGTAGACGTGCGCACAGGCGTCGTTGACATAGCCGCAGGAACACGAGCGCCGCCAGCGCTGGCCATCCCAGCGCCAGGTGGCCTGGTGCGTGCCAAGCTCGAAAACCAGGCGGGACTCGTCCCACGACAGGCGCTTGCGACGCTCAATCCCGAGAAAACGGTAGGCCAGGCGACGAATGCCCTCGGGGAACTGCGCGCGGACCTCGCTCTCCGCTGGCCAGTGCGCCAGCCACGACGGCGCCGTCTCGGGATGATCGACTGTGGGCTTGCTCGGCATGACGATGGATCTGGGTCAACCCCACGCCCGCGCCGCCGGTACGCCGCCAGACACAGACGCCGCCGGCAACGTGGACCCACCCGGCACCGCGCCGCACCCACCGGCGGCCGCGCCGACGTCATACCGGCCGCGGCCGCCGTGGCGGGACGCCCCCTCAATCGGGCTCTTTGCCACCCGCGTTCAGCGCCGACGCCTTCGACGCCTCGGCGCCCTCCTGGTGCAGGTCCGACCAGTCGACCGACCACACCGGACGCCGACGGAAGGGCTGCTTGAAGGCATTCTGTACCACGCCGCGGCGCTCCATCGAGATCATGCAGGCACGCGTGCAGCCGCGCGCACCGCAGACGGCCTGCCCGGTGTTGTAGAGATTCCTCGGCTTCTTGTTGAACGGCGTCCACGGCGACTGCGTCACGCCGCTGCCCTCGGCGCCGGGCAGGTAGCTCGCCTCCGGCGTCAGCGACATGTCGGTCGGCAGGCCGCCCGTGAAGACCACCGCGCAGCGCTTGCAGTCGATCTCGCCCCACTCGACCTCGTGGCCGGCCAGGGTGGTCCGGATCGTCTTCGTGCCCGAGATCGCCTGGCCGGGGCAGTCCCGGACGCAGGCCATGCAGCGGTTGCAGAGCTGCGGCCCGTCGGTGTCCGGGTAGAGCGGGTCGGGCTCGAGTTCCATGTCGGTGATGATGATGCCGACCCGCTGCCGCGGCCCGAACTGCGGCGTCAGGAGCATCTTGCTGTAGCCGATCTCGCCCAGGCCGCAGAGGAACGCCGCAAAGCGCAGGTGGATCATCACATCCGGCGAGGCCTGGCCCGGCCGCACCGGACGGCTGTAGCCCGAACGCAGGCCGCCCTCGTTGTCGATCGCGCGCCAGTCGGACTGGTGTCCCATCGGCACGGCCTCGAAGCCCTCGTCCTCAATGGCCTTGGCCATGTTGATCACGGTCATCGGCATGTAGAGGTAGGTGATGCCGCCGTAGCCCATCGCCGAGTAGTTGCTGAAGTACGTCCCTTCCTCGATGCCGCGCAGGCTGCCGCGCATCACCCGGAAGCCCATGGCAATGACGCTGCGCGCCTCCGGCATGATCTGCCGGGGGTCCATCTGCAGCGGCGCCCCCTCCCAGCGCTCGATGTTGCCAACGCCGACAATGTCGGCGCCAAACGCGCGGGCCATCTTCTTGACATCTGCCGAGGTCATCGTGTGCTGCTCCATGCACCGCCGAGAACACCGTAGGTAAGACAGGCACAGTGTAGCAACTCGCGGCCCCCCTGTCAACTTCATCAGGCGCAGGGCGCACCGCCGAACCCCGACCCGACGCCCCGCGGAAACGCCCAACGCTGAACGCCCAACGCTGAACGCCCAACGCTGAACGCCCAACGCTGAACGCCCAACGCTGAACGCCCAACGC
>JAAYZO010000668.1 GCA_012514865.1 Lentisphaerota bacterium
CGGTCTCCTTCGCGCCACAGCGCTTCGCCGTGGCCCTGGCCGACCGCCATACCGGCGAGTGCCGCATCCTGCACGAGGACCCGTGGACCTGCAATACCCACCTGCAGTTCGAGCGCGGCCGCGGCCGGCAGCTCCTGGTCCAGCACAACCGCGGCTGCGTCTTCGATGCCAACGGCCGGCGACAGGTGCTCTGCGGCAAGGAGGGCTGCACCCTCTTCACCCTGAGCATCCCCGACGGCCAGGTCACGCCCCTGCAGGTCGGGCCGCCCTTCACCGCGAGTTGCTCGGGCCATGAGACCTGGCTGGGGACCTCCGGGGCGGTGCTCCTGACCCTCAATCTCCAGGAGGACTACGACCAGGGCAAGGGCCCCATCGGCGTGGTCCGGCCCGGCGAGCCGTTCCGCCTGCTCGCCGCCGGCCGCGAGATGAACCACATCGGCACCGCCGACGACGGCCGCCTCTACTGCGCCGACGCCTGCAGCCCCGACGAGATCCTCATCGGCGCCGTCGCCACAGATCGCGTCGCGACCGCCTGCCCGGCCCGGAGTTCCTACCGGCGCGGCCGGCCCGATGCCCACCCCCATGCCTACCTCTCCCCGGATGCGCGCTGGGTGGTCTTCAACTCCGACCGCGGCGGCACGGTGCAGGTCTACGTCGCGGCCGTGCCGCCGGCGATGGTGCAGGCCCTGCTCGAGACGCCGGCGCCCTGACGAGCCCGGCAGAAGGGCAGAAGAGTCGGACCGGTCGGACGGGTCAGACGGGTCAGACCTGTCAGACTCGTCAGACCTGCCGCACTGCCCTCACCCGGGCGGGAGGGTCCCGGCGCCGTCAGTCCAAGGCGACGCCCATCTCGTGGAAGCGCGCGGCGGCATTCAGGAAGTGGGCCGTGATCCAGAAGACGGTCCAGTGCTCCGAGTAGCCGCCGCGGCGGCGTCCGGAGGGGTCAAAGGCGCGCGGCTGCTGGGTGTAGTGCGTCTGCTCGATCTGCTCGCCCTGGCTGCCATCGGCGTCGATGAGCTGACCGCAGCTCCGGAACATCACCCGCGCCAGGCGCTGCAGGTCGGGCCGGCCGGCCAGGGCGCCGAGGCGGTGGACGTCGGGCGCGATCAGGACGCCGTAGACATCCAGGTGCATGTTCTGCACCGACACGGCCGTCCAGCCCCGCGTCTTCAGGCCGCGGTCGGCCAGCGGACCCGGCGGAAGCGGGATATCCCAGCCGACGCAGTAGGTCAGCACGACGTCGAGGGCATGCAGGGCCGCGGCCAGCCATGAGCGTTCGGCGGTGAGGTCGAAGAGGGCCAGGAAGGCCTGCATGGCGGCGAAGGCGCCCTCCTTATCCTCGCAGGAGGCATCCAGAGTGCCGCCCCAGTAGGGCTCGCGGAGGCTGCGATGGCGGTCGCGGTAGTGCTCGCCGGCCTTGACGGCAGCGGCGCGCAGGAGGGTATCGCCGTAGCGCGCCGCGCCGGCGGCCAGGGGCGCCACGAGGAAGGCCTCGTTGGTGGAGACCGGCCGCCAGGTGGAACGCAGGATGCGCCCGGCATGCATGGCGCAGGCCCGCCGTAGGAAGGCCTCCCAGCGCCGGCCGTCCAGGCCGGTGCGCGGCGTCGCCTGCACGGCCCGGAAGAGGTTCAGCATGGCCTGGCCCTCGGAGAGGACCTCGATGTGCTTCCAGCGGCGAGCGTCGATGTCGTACCAGGTGTGGAAGCCGTCCTCGTGGAAGGCCGCGGTGCAGAGGAAGTCGAGCGAGCGCTGGGCTTTGTCGTGCAGTCCGGGGTACGGGTCGAGGACGGGCGCCAGGACCGGCAGGGCATAGCCTGGCGCGGCGGCCTGGCCGCACCAGCCCATGACGATGAAACGCCGGTCGGGGTACTTCAGGAAGCCGCAGCAGGCGTCGTCCTCGTACCACCGCCCGAGGGCGTGCCGGGCCTTGGCCTGCACAATCTCGGCGGCCGTCGGCAGGCCCTCGACGCTGGTTGGCGCCAAGCGCGCCAGGCTGGTGCGCACGGCCGGCCGGAAGCCCGAGCCGGCATCGAGGCCGGCGGCGACCTCGACGGCGAACTCCTTACGCAGGGTGGTGCCGGGGGCGACCTCGATCCAGGCCTCGTCCCAGGGCTCCCAGCGGTCCTGGCCGGTCTTGACCACGCTGCGCTGCCCCGAGGCGGCACACGGCCCCGAGAGCAGGGCCAGCTCGGTGCCGTCGGCGAGGGCCTCGACGCCGACCGACCACCATTGGTCATCGAGATGGCCGCCGGGCGCCGGCGACGGCGAGGCGTGCAGGGCAACGCCGGTGACGGTGCCGTTCTCGGGCACCTCCGCGGCGACGAACGGCAGGGGCAGGCGGTGCTCCTCGAAGAAGGCCCGCTCGCCGGGCTGACCGGTGAACACCGGCACGCGGCCGCTGCGGGCGCCGCTGGGGTTACCGCAGTACAGGCAGCCGGGGATGACCACGCGGTCACCGGCGGCGCCGGTGACCAGGCGCACGGCCAGGGTGCAGCGCGAGACCAGGGCGGTGCCGGTCCAGCGCCAGGTGCGCAGGCAGCGCCAGACGCCCGGCGCCTCGCTGCGCCAGGCGTCCTGGAGTTCCCAGGCGCCGGCGGCGGTGCGGATGGCACCCTCGAGGATGGTCCACGGCCCGGCGATGCGGACGCGCTCAGGACGGCCGTGGCACCACCCGGTCGGCCAGCGGTCCTGCCAGGCCATGGCCACCGACCACAGGCCCTCGGGCGGGCTCGACACCACGACGCCGCCTGGACCGGCCACACGAATCCCGTGGACATCCGCACAGAAGACCATGGCGCCCTCCCTGCCTCGCGGCACTCTCCGCGTACCGCGTCCTACGATAGCACGCCTGGACACCAAGGTCTTTCCGAAGAGCGCGCCAGCGTTCACCTGGCCACCCTGAAGGGGTGCCAGATCGTAGCCGGGGGTCGCGCGAAAGCACGACCCCCGGAACCGCGAATCCACGAAAGACGCACCCTGAAGGGGTGCCAGAAGCAACCGTTGCGACAGCCCTGCCCCGGAGCGCCGCGAGGTGCTACGTTACCCCCCAGACGCCCGACGAGGTGCCGAAGCGCCCGGCCGACTGACGAGGCGAGAGCCCGCCGGGGCCGGCGCGGGACGGATGCCCGCCTGGGCGACAGGAGGACCGAGACATGTGGCAAAAGGCAGCACGTATGGCCATGGCAACCGCCGCTCTGAGCGCGGCGACGCTGCTCGGACAGGAGCCCGCGCCGATGACAGAGAAGCCAGCCCCGACCGCACCTGAAGCCGCCGCACCGGCCGCACCCGAGGCCGCGTTCGACATCGAGCTGCAGCTCCCGCCCTGCCTCTACGCCACGCCGGGCCTGGAGTGCAACCTGTACTTCGAGAACACCGTCCTGGTGATCAATCCGGCCGCCCTGGCCTTCGACGTGACCTGTGCCAGGGGCGCGCAGGAGCGTGAACGCTGGACCTACACCCCGGCCGCCGGCGATGTCGGTGAGTACCCGCTGACCCTGACCGTCTACGGCGAGGGCAACCGCCTCCTAGCCACGGCCAGCACGAAGGTCCGCGTGGTCGACCCGGCGGCCGGCGGGGCGCTGTCGGCGCTGATCATCGGTGACAGCCTCACGAATGCCTCGATCTACCCGCTGCAGGTCCTGGAGAACAGCGATGCGGACGACAAGCTCGAGGTGACCCTCATCGGCACGAACATCCCGCGGAAGGACAACCCGCGCCTGCGCCACGAGGGCTACGGCGGCTGGACCGCGGTGCGTTTCGTGTCGCACTACGACGCCGAGGCCTGGAAGGACGGCCGCCGTGCCGGCAGCCCGTTCATGTTCATGGGCGAGGATGGCAAGCCGGTCTTCGACTACGCGCGCTATTGCCGCGAGCAGAATGAGGGCAAGGCCCCCGATGTGGCCACCATCCTGCTGGGCTGCAACGACACCTTCGGCGCCACCGAGGAGACCCAGGCCGATGTGATCGCGGCCTGCATGGCGAACATGGAGATCCTGGTCAACGCCATCCGCGCCTTCGGGCCGGATACGGCCATCGGCATCCTCCTGCCGGCGCCCCCGGCCGGCACCCAGGACGCCTTCGGCGTGAACTACGCCTGCAACCAGACGCGCTGGCAGTACCGCCGAAACCAGCACCGCCTCGTCCGCGCCATGATCGAGCGCTACGGCGGTCGCGAGGCCGAGGGCATTGCCGTGCTGCCCTCGAATGTCGTCGTCGACCCGATCTACGGCTTCCCCTCGCGCACCGTCAAGGCCAACGCCCGCAGCAGCGTCGAGGTCGTCCGCCTGAACAACGGCGTCCACCCGAATGAGTGCGGCTATCGCCAGATCGGCGATGCCCTCTACGGCTGGCTGAAGGCCCTCGCCGCCGCCAAGCCCTGACCGGCACCACGCCAACGCGCCCTCCGGCCGCCGCCCCTCGCGGGCGGAGGGCGGAGGGCGGAGGGCGGAGGGCGGAGGGCGGTGATCAGAGGTCAGAGGTCAGAGGGCGGAGGGCGGAGGGCGGAGGTCAGCGGGCGGAGGGCGGTGAACACGGCGTTGGGGCATCCAAATCCAAATCGAAATCGCTATCGGGATCGCTATCGAAATCGAAATCGAAGAGACGCCGACGCTCCGGGTAGACCTGGGCCTCGCGGCCCAGGCCCCCCACAGACCCGTACGAGC
>JAAYZO010000669.1 GCA_012514865.1 Lentisphaerota bacterium
CCCGTGCCACTCTGGGGAAGGCGCGGCGGCGGCGCCGACACGGGCGGGACGCCCGTGCCACTCTGGGGAAGGCGCGGCGGCGGCGCAGACACGGGCGGGACGCCCGTGCCACTTTCGGGCGGGACGCCTGTGCCACTCTCAGGGCGGGGAGCGCAAGGCGGGCTGCTGTGGGTCGAGGGTGAGGGTGATGAGGCGGCGCTGGTGTCGGGGGCGGTCGCAGGAGTGGCCGATGGGGATGCCGTTGCGGCGGAGCTGGAGGTGGCAGGGTCCGGTGCTGCGGGCGTCGATACGGACGTCGACCAGGTGGGGTTGCCGGCCGGCGGTGAGGGTGAAGCGTCGCCTTTCGGGGGTAGTCTCGACGCGGATGGCTCCGCCGGGCCAGCGTGCCTGTGCGGCGGGGCCGTCGGGGGTGGCGTCGCGGAGGCGTCGGAGGCGTCCGCCACGCTGGAGCTGGAGGCGTGTGGCGCGGTCGAGGTAGCTGCCGGCCCGGGTGGATTCGGGCAGGACGAGGGTGTCCGGCTGGAGGGCGCGTGTGGCGGTCGTGGCGGCGGCGGCGGCGCGGCGGGCATCCCAGGGGACGATGAGGGCATCGGCCCGGCGGTGTCCGCGGAGTCGGAGCCAGGCGTCGAGGGTGCGGTAGGCGTCGGGGGTGCCGGCGTGGAGGACGACCGGTGGGAGGCGGTCGGGTCGTTCGAGGGCGACGACGGGGACATCGCAGTCGGCGCCCCAGACGAGGGCGAGGGCGGGTCGGTGCCAGGGGGCCCAGACGGCGACAGCGAGGAGGGCGACCGTGAGGGCCATGCTGAGGCGTCGGCAGGCGGCGGGGAGTCGTGGTGCGAGGGCGGCGAAGAGGAGGGCGTAGTAGAGGGCGGTGAGCCAGGCGGGTGCGGCGGGGACGGCCCAGCTTCCGGCGGGGGCGCTGCCGCAGGTGACGAGGAGGTCGATCGACTCGAGGAGGGCGTCCATGGCGGCGGCAGCGAGGCGGTCGGGGAGAGTCCACGGCAGGCAGGCGAGGAGGATCTTCGGGAGGGCGAGGACGATGAGGAGGTTGGCGACGACGACGAGGGCGACATTGACCGGCAGGGCGGCGGGGACGATCATGCCGCTGAGGTGGAGCATCAGTCCGGAGCCGCCGAACCATGCCAGGAGGCTGGTGCCGACAGCCTGGGTGGTGCCGCGGACGAGCCGCATGAGTCGTTGCGAGCGTTGGCGGCGGGGTCGCCAGAGCTGTCGTTCGCAGAGGTCGGCGGCGAGGGTTGTGAGGAGGGGCCAGCCGAGGATGAGGATGGAGACGGTGATAAAGGAATAGAGGAAGCCGGCCTGGTTGATGACGCGGGGCTGGGCGCCGATGAGGATGATCGCGGCGAGGGCGACGCCGTTGAGGGGTGCGATGGCGACGAGGCAGGCGCGCGACCACGACAGGACGCTGATCATGAGCCAGGCCCGCACGGCCGGCGGGGCGGCGCCGGTCATGAGGACGTAGGCGCCGACGGCGATGGGCAGGACGGCGTGGCGCCAGCGGTAGGGGACCGCCAGGGCGTAGAGCAGGGCGCCGAGGACGGCCGCGACGATGCCGACGTGGAGGCCCGAGACCGAGAAGACATGGATGGCGCCGCTGCGCAGGAAGGCATCGCGGACGCTGGCGGGCATGGTCTGCCGGAAGCCGAAGGTCATGGCGAGGAGGACACCGGCGTGGTCGCCGGGCGTGAGGTTGCTGACGAGGCGGTCGGCGAGGCGGTCGCGGAGGTCGAGGAGGGCGCGGGTGAGGCGGTCGAGGCCCTGCGGGGGTCCGAGGGGCTGGACGGCGTGGGCCTTGAAGAGCATGTCGAGGCCCTGGTTACGGAGGTAGGCGCGGTAGTCGAAGGCCTCCGGGCAGGCCGGTGGTGATTCGGGGAGGAAGATGCCCTCGAGGGCGACGCGGTCGCCGTAGGCGATCCGGGTGCCGCGGGGCATAGCGGCCATGACGCGTTCGTCGGCGGGCTGGTCGGCGGGCTGTCCGGGGAGGCGGAGGCGGGTGACGGCGACGACGATGGCGGCGGGTTCGGCCTGGTCGTCGAGGAGGTCGCTGTGGCAGCCGGCGTCGCGGACGACGCCGGTGAGGCTGGCGCGGCAGGCGGGTCGGGGGAGGGCGTGGGCGATGGCGTCGGGTCGCTGGAGGTCGTGGATCACGAGCAGGGCCATGCCGATGGGGAGGCAGAGGAGTCGCCAGCGTCGCCAGGGGGTCACGATGAGGGTGATGGCGAGGCCGAGGGCGGCCCAGGCGAGGCTGGCGGCGACCGCGGCAGGGCGTGGCTGCCAGGCGAGCGCGGCCTGCACGCCGGCGGCCAGTGCCAGGGCGGCGGGCACGGCCGGGCAGGTGTCGCAGGGCCAGCGCAAGGCGGCCAGGGTTGTGTGCGGTCCTCCCATGGCTCCCGGTGCGCCGTTTCTCCGGACGGCGCCGGGGTCCTCCCGTGTGCCGGTCCCTCAACCGGCGGTCAGCCCTCGGCGGCGCCCGGGGGCGCGGCGGGCGCTCCCGTGGCTCGTGCCTGTGGACTTTGCGGACAGCGTGGACTTTGTGGACACTGTGGACAGCGTGGTAGGCCGGTCCCTCAACCGGCGGTCAGCCCTCGGCGGCGGTCGCGGGTCAGCGTCCGGCGTTCGGTGCCGGGGGTGGCTCGACGTCGCGGGCCTTGCAGTCGCGCAGGACGAGGACATCGCCGCGGATGCCGCTGCTGGTGCCCGAGATCTCGATAGCGCCCTTGTCGTCATCGACGGCCTTCCGGAGGCGTTCCTTGTTGGCCTCGTAGTCATCGCGGTCGATGTAGCAGCGTATGCGTCGGCCGAAGGCGACGTAGCTGTTGGGGCCTTCCTTACCGATGCTGGTAGGCTTGCCGCGGATGGCGATAGTGCGATCACGGAGGCGTCGTGAGACCTCCATGCTGGCTTCGCGGCGCATGAGGTCATTGAGGTCATCGACGGAGAAGGCCGAGGCGGTGCCATCGCGCCGGGCGCGGGCATTGTCGTCGGCCGCGGGCTTCTCGGCGGCGGTGGTGGCGGCGGGCTGGTCGCCCCAGCCGACGACGGCCTCGGCGGCGGCGGGGTTCTCGGCGGCGGCGCCGCGGCGCTCGGCCTCGTCGCGCGGGCGGGGCTTGGTGTCGCCGCGTTCGGCGGGCTTGGCGTCGGTCTTCGGGGCGCTGAGGAGGCCGAGTTTGCGGAGGATCTCGGCGGTCTCCTCCGGGGTGAGGGGGACGGTATTGGCGATCTGGGGCTTGAGGTAGCGCTCGAGCTGCCGGGGGGTCTCGGCGAGGACGACGTCACCCTGGGCGTTGCGTTCCATGACCATGCCGGTCTTGACGGTTCCATCGGTGAGGAGGACCCGTGCATCGGGGACCCAGAGTCGGAGGAGCTGTCGTGTGGTCTCGCCGGGCTTGACGGCGAGTCGTCCGGCGATGCTGACGCCGGAGGGATGTTCGACGGCGACCGGGTAGGTGCCGGGAGCGAGGTTCTCGAGGCGGAGGGGGGCTGAGAGTGCGGTGCCGTCGTCGCCGGGCTGGGTGACGCCCTTGAGGCCGCTCTGGACGACGACGGCGCAGCCGGCGGGCTGGGTGACGACCTCGAGGATTCCGAGCTGGGGTGCGGGGGTGACCTGGAGCTGTTCGCCGCTGACGGCGCTGATGGTCACCGTCTGGCGGAGCGGCTCGCAGGCGGGGGCGGCGAAGAGGAGTTCATGGCTGCCCTCGGGGAGGCCGACGAGGAGGGTCGGCGCCACGCCCAGGAACTGGGGGCCGCGCCAGATGGCGGTGCCGGGGACGGTGCTGGTGACGGCCAGGGTGCCGGGGCGGGGCCGGAGGGTGTAGGGCCGGCTGGGGAGGAGGTCGGGCACGTGGATCTGGCGTTCGAACGACTCATAGCCCTCGAGTCTGAGTTCGATGCGGTGGCGTCCGCGGCTCAGGTCGCGCAGGAGGACGGGCGTGGTGCCGGCCTCGCGGCCGTCGATGACGACGGTGGCGCCGGCGGGTTCGCTGGCGACGAAGACCAGATCCGAGACCACGGCGCGGCCGGCCTCGACGGCGGGGGCGCGGTCGCCGGCCGGGGCGCCCGCGGTGGCGTCGGGGGCGGCGTCGGGGTCATCCTCGAGGGCGGCAGTGGCGGCGCCGGCCGGGGGTGTGCCGGCGGCGCCGGCGGCACCGGCGGCGGTGGGGGCCTGTTCCTCGGCGGCGATGAGCTTGGCCAGGTCGGCGTCGCTGACCTCGCGGGGGACCTCGGTTGGAGCGGCTGCGTCGGTGGTGGTGGCAGCCGGCTCGGCGGTGGAGGGGGTCTCGCCGCCGCTGAAGAGCCTGAAGGCGAGGGCCGCGATGGCGGCGACGATGACGCCGAGGAGGACGAGGCGTACCCACGGCCAGCGTCGCGGCGGCAGCTCTTCGTCGTCCCAGAGCGGCTCGGCGGCCGCGGCTCCGGCGGCCGGCATGGCGGCCGGCTCGGCGGCGGGTGTGACGGCCGCGGCGAGTGGGGGCGGGGTCTCGACGGGCGGCATGGCCGGCGGGGTCTCGGCGGCCGCGGCTGGGGCGGCGCCGGCGGCGGCGCCGCGGGTCGGGGGGAGGGTGACGAGGTCGGCATCGTCGTCTTCGACGACCATCACATGGCGGCAGAGGGTAATCTGGTCGCCGGGCATGAGGGTCCGGGTACCCTCGACGCGGGTGCCATTGACGCTGACGCCGTTGACGCTGTTGAGGTCTTCGATGAGCCAGGCCTCGCCGGCCTGGCAGATGCGGCAGTGGTGCCGCGAGACGCCCTCGTCGACGACCTGCAGGTCGTTATCGCGGCCACGGCCAATGCTGAGGCCTTTGGGCTCGAGGGTGAGGACTCGTCCGACCTCACGGCCTTCGGCGATCCGGAGTCTCATGGTTTTCTCGCTCCGCCTGGACCCATGGCAAAGCCGCACTATCGTCCCGGCCTGCGACGTGCCCCTGTGTCACAATGCGTCGAGGCGCCAACGAATGCAAGAACAGCCGGGGTTTTTGGATGATTGACCTGCACTGCCACAGCCGGGAATCGGACGGCGACCTGAGCGTCGAGGCCCTGGTCGCCCTGGCCGAGGCGCGCGGCCTGACGGCGGTGGCGCTGACGGACCACGACACCGTGAGCGGCATCGACGGCTTCCTGGCGGCGGGGCGGGGCCGGCGGGTGCGGGCGGTCCCGGGTGTCGAGGTGGCCTGTCAGGGCGATGGCAGCCTGATCATGCATGTGGTGGGCCTCTGGCCGGACCACCGCGACCCCGCGCTGGGCGCGATGCTGGCGGGGATACGGTCGGCGCGGGCGCGTCGCAACGACCTGATGCTCGAGCGTCTGGCGGCGCTGGGCTGTCGGCTCGATCGTGCCGCCGTGGAGCGCCTTGCCGGCGGCGGCGTGGTGGGCCGTCCGCATGTGGCCCAGGCGCTGATTCAGGCGGGCCACTGCCGCAGCCACCGCGACGCCTTCGACCGCTTTCTGGGGCGCGGCAAGCCGGCCTATGTACGGCGGGAACTGACGGGCGCGGCAGAGGCCCTGCGCGTGCTGAGTGCGGCCGGCGCGGTGTGCATCTGGGCGCATCCGCTGATGGGCAACAGCGTCACCGGGGCCCTGGTGCGGCGGGTGGTGCAGGCGCTTCGCCCGGCCGGCCTGGACGGCCTGGAGGTGTACTACTCGGACTACGGCGCCACCGACACCCGCAACGCCCGCGAGTACTGCGAGGCGATGGGGCTGCTGCAGAGTGGCGGGTCGGACTTCCACGGCGGGAACATCCCGGGGATCGACCTGGGGGTGGGCCGCGGCGGGCTGTGTGTGCCCGACGCGCTGCTCGAGCCGCTTCTGGCGCGAGCGCGCGAGAAGGCGGCCGCGGCGGGGCGGCCGCGGCCGGAGTGAGCGGGGGCGAAGACGGCCCACGGAACACACGGAAGACGCGGAAGGGGGAGTGGTGAGGGAAAGCTAACCACGGATGAACACGGATGGACGCGGATGGGGGAAGAGGAAGAGGGGGAGGTGACCACGAAGGACACGAAGAGCACGAAGGGAGAAGACGGGAAGGGAAACTAACCACGAATCACACGAACGGGGGACTCCGGACTCGGAACTCCGAACTCTGAACCCCGTGTGCGTGAGGCCCGTCCGTGTCGGTCCGTGTGCGTCCGTGTGGGTCCGTGTTCCGGAGCGCGGCG
>JAAYZO010000670.1 GCA_012514865.1 Lentisphaerota bacterium
CACGGACGGGGCCTTGCCGGCTCCGGCGTTGGGCGTCGGGCTTTCGGCGTTCGGCGTCCCGATGCCGTCGTCTCCTGCCGAACCCTATCGTCCCCTGTCGATACCTGTCGACTCCCGCTCACTTCAGCGTCGGGCGTTGGGCGTTCGGCGTCGGGCGTTTGCTTTCCCGCGGCTTTGGGGGCTGGGGTCGGGCCTCGGTCGCCCGGGGGCGAGTCCTGAGGTCAGGGCGCCGTTGGCGCCTCGGGTGTCTGCTCGAGGGAGCGGCGCGCCGCGGCGATATCTACAGCGATCTGCTCCTTCAGTGCTGCCGGGGAGGCAAAGCGCTGGTCAGGCCGCAGGAACCTTACGAACTCGACCTCGATCTCATGGCCGTAGAGTGCCTCGGTGCGGTCGAGGAGGTGCAGTTCGACGAGGCGTGGCGGCGGCGGCTCACCGGGCCTCGTGAAGGTCGGCGCCTGGCCGACGTAGGCGATGCCGTCAGCGCGGTCACCGCGGCTGATGAGGCGGGCGCGGGCGGCGTAGACTCCATCGGGGGGCATGACGAGGTCGGCGTCCTGGATATTGGCGGTCGGGCAGCCGAGCGCCGGGCCGCCGACACCCCGGCCATGCTGGACGATGCCGGCCACGGCGAAGGGCCGTCCGAGCCAGGCGGCGGCCGCCTCGAGGCGGCCGTTCTGGATGGCCTCACGGATGCGGGTGCTGCTGATCGTCCGCCCGTCGATCAGGACCTCCTGGACGCTATCGACGTCGCAGCCCTGCGTCGCCGCGACCTGCTTCAGGGTGTCGACAGTGCCGGCGCCGCCGCGGCCGAAGCGCCAGGTCGAGCCGATGCAGACCCCGAGGACGCGGGGGCCGTCGGACGCGAAGACCAGGCGGCGCAGGAAGTCCTCAGCGGGCATGGCGGCCATGGCCTGATCGAAGGGCAGGAGGACGGCCGCCTCCATGCCGGCAGCGGCCAGGAGGCGCAGGCGCTGGGGGAGGGTACAGAGCAGTGGGGGCGGCGCAAGGTCGGTGGCGACCACGGCGCGCGGGTGGGTATCGAAGGTGATCACCACCGGTGCGGCCTGGCAAACCCGGGCGCGCTGAACGACGCGGCGCAGGACCTCGAGGTGGCCGCGATGCACGCCGTCGAAGACCCCGAAGGCCGCCACAATGGCCTGCAGGCCGTGACGGGTACGCAGTTCGCGCGGTAGGCTCGCGGTGATCATGGTCCTCTGCCGGTCCGCCGTCGTTCGCCTGCTCAGCCCTTCATGAGGCCGACCACCACACTGGCCAGCGGCGTCATGTGGGCCAGGAAGGCGGCGCGGTCCCAGGTCTTGAGCGTGTCGATGGTCACGGCGTCGTCGATGCTGAAGGCGCCGCTGCGCAGGCGTCGCAGGTCGTACATGTGGCCGCCGCAGCCGAGGTCGCGGCCGATATCGGCGCAGAGGGTGCGGACGTAGGTGCCCTTACTGCAGCGCACGGTGAAGCGCACCATCGGGATCTCGACCGCGTCGATATCGAGCTGGTAGATGTGGATGGGCCGCGCCTCACGCTCGATGTCCTGGCCGCTGCGGGCCAGCTTGTAGAGGCGTTTGCCGTCGACCTTGAGCGCCGATACCATGGGGGGCACCTGCAGGATGTCGCCGGTGAAGCGTGCCGCGACGCGGCGGATGTCCGCCTCGGTGACGCCTTCGACGGCGGCGGTGGCGGTGACCTCACCGGCGCGGTCCTGGGTCTGGGTCTCGATGCCCAGGCAGAGGGTGCCGCTGTAGACCTTGTCCTGGGTCAGGAGTCGCGCGGAGAGCTTGGTGGCACGTCCGAGCATGATGACCAGGAGGCCGGTGGCGATGGGGTCGAGGGTGCCGCAGTGGCCGACCTTGCTGATGGCGAAACGTCGCCGGATGAAGTTGACCACGTCGTGGCTGGTCCATTCCGTGGGCTTATCGACCAGGATCAGGCCGCTCTCGGCGAAGTCATCGCGGGGTGTCATGTCTGGCTTTCAGTCGCGTTCGGGTTCGGCGGGTGCGCCGGGGGCGGTTTCCGGGGGCAGGTTGAGGGCGTCGAGGATGCCGAGGACCCGGTCGGCGCGTTCGGGCGTGCGGTCGTCGTGGAAGGACAGCCGCGGCGTATACTTGAGGACGACGCGTCGGCTGAGCTCGTGCTGCATGGTGCGCCGTGCCGCGGCCATGAGACGGAGGGCCTCCGCGCGCTGGTCGTCGCTGCCGAGGACGCTGACATAGACCTTGGCCTCGCGCAGGTCCGGGCTGCATTCGACCTTGGTGATGGTCACCAGGGCGGTCATCTGGGGTGCGACGAGCTGCTCGGTGAGCAGCCCGAGCTCGCGTCGAAGGAGTTCATCGACGCGAGCCATGCGTTTGCTGACAGTCATCGCTCGGCAGGCTCCCGATCGGCCCGGCGGTGCCGGGCCGCGGTGGTTGAGGTCACAGCTTCGCGGCGATCTCGGTCAGCTCGAAGGCCTGGATCGAGTCACCGACCTCGAAGTCCGGGAAGTTGTCGAGGCGGATGCCGCACTCGAGACCGGAGCGGACTTCGCGCACGTCGTCCTTGAAGCGGCGCAGCGAGGCGATCTGGCCATGGTAGACCAGTTCGCCTTCGCGGAAGACCTTGGCTTTGGCGCCGACGCGGATGACGCCCTGTTCGACGCGGCAGCCGCAGACCTTGCCGGAACGGCTGAGTTCGAAGACCTCGATGATCTGGGCAGTGCCCAGGGCATTCTCGCGCATCTCGGGCTCGAGGCGGCCGAGCATGGCCTTCTCGATATCGCCGAGGAGTTCGTAGATGATGCCGTAGAGTCGGACCTCGACGCCGCGCTGTTTGGCCAGGCGATTGACGCCGGGCATGGCGCGCACGTGGAAGCCGACGACGAGGGCATCGGAGGCGGCGGCGAGGCCGATGTCGTTGTCGGTGATTTCGCCGACGCCGCTGTGGATGATATCGACCCGGATCTTCTCGGACTTGATCTTGGCGACGCTGTCGCGGATAGCCTCGAGGGAGCCGCGCACGTCGGCCTTGACGATGAGTTTCAGCTCATTGCGGGACTCGTCTTCCATCTGTCGGAAGAGGTCCTCGAGGTTGACCTTACGGTCATTGGCGAGTTCGCCCTGGCGGGTCTGCATCTCGCGTTCGGCGGCGATGTCGCGGGCTTCGCGTTCGTCATCGACGACGACGAGCGGGTCGCCGGCTTCGGGCACGCCGGAGAGGCCGAGGACCTTCACAGGGGTGCTGGGGCCGGCCTTGGTGATGCGTTTGCCGAGGTGGTCGATGAGGGCGCGGGCCTTCCCGTAGTGCGCGCCGCAGAGCATGATATCGCCGACGTGGAGGGTGCCGTTGCGGACCAGGACGCTGGCGGTGGGGCCCATGCCGGCCTCGAGCTGGGCCTCGATGATGAGGGCTTCGCAGGGCACGTCGGGATCGGCGTCGAGTTCGAGGACTTCAGCTTCGAGCAGGAGGCGTTCCAGGAGGTCCTCGACGCCCTCGCCGGTGACGGCGGAGACCGGCACGACGGCGGTATCGCCGCCCCAGTCCTCAAGCTGGATGCCGAGCTGCTGGAGGCCGAGGCGGACCCGGTCGGGGTTCGCGTTCGGGAGGTCCATCTTGTTCAGGGCCACGACGATGGGGACGCCGGCGGCCTTGGCGTGGTTGTAGGCCTCGATGGTCTGAGGCATGACGCCGTCGTCAGCGGCCACGACCAGGACCGCGATATCGGTGGCATTGGCGCCGCGGGCGCGCATGGCGGTGAAGGCCTCGTGGCCGGGGGTATCGAGCAGGGTGAGGGTCTGGCCGCCGACGTGAATGACACTGGCGCCGATGTGCTGGGTGATACCGCCGGTCTCGCCGGCGGCCACGCGGGTATTGCGGATGCGGTCCTGGAGCGAGGTCTTGCCGTGGTCGACGTGGCCCATGAAGGCGATGACGGGCGGGCGCGGGCGCTCGCGGCCGGTGCGGACGCGCTCGGTCGGAGCGCCCTCGGCCACAGGCTTGGCCTTGATCTTGATGCGTTCGCGCCGTTCGCGCACGAAAGAGACGCCATGGCGGGCGCAGATCTTCTCGACCAGGTCGACGTCGAGGACCTGGTTGATGGCCGCGAAGACGTTCATGGTGAAGAGCTCGCCGATGAGCTCGTTCGGCTTGCGGCCGAGGGCCTCGGCGAGGTCGCGGACGGTGATCGGCGGCTTGAGGTGCAGTTCGCGGCTGTCGCCGTTCGGGCTCTCGTCGTCGGCGGCGGGCGCGGCCGGCGCGGGCGGTGCGGCGGCGGGCGCGGGCGTGGCCGCGGCGGGTGCGGCGGCCGCCGGTGCCGCGGGTGCGGCGGGTGTCGCGGCGGCGGTGGTCGGCGCGGCCTTCGGGCGCGGCTTGGCCTTGCCCTGGGCCTGCTGACGTCCGGCGATGACGCGCTCACGCACCAGATCCGCGAACTCGGCCTCGATCGTGCTGGAGTGACTGCGGACCTCGATGCCCTCCCCCTGGAGCAGGTCGATCATCTCCTTGTTGGCGAGGCCCAGTTCCCTGGCCAGTTCATAGACTCTAACACGATCGCTCATGCGCGCGGACCTCCATCTCGTCGTTTACATCCCGGCAGATCACGCCCCGAGTTCGCGCCGTGCTGCCGCGAGGATCTCGGCGGCGCGGTCGGGGCCGATGGTTTCGAGCGCGGCGATGTCACCCACTTCGGCCGCCAGGATGCCCTCCAAAGAAAGGAACCCGTTTCGCACCAGGATCGGCGCGGCATCGGTGCCGATGCCGTCGATGCGTGCCAGCGCCTCGATCGCGTGCTGGATCTTGTCCTCGAACTGCACGCGCGCTTCTTCCACATGGCGGTTGATATCGATGCGCCACCCGGTCAGCTTGTGCGCCAGGCGGGCGTTCTGGCCTTTGCGGCCGATGGCCAGCGAGAGCTGGTCCTCGGGCACGACGACGTGGACGCACTTGCCGGCCTCGTCGACGGTGACAGTCGAGAGCTTCGCGGGCTGCAGAGCGTTGGCGACGAAGACGCGGACGTCCTCATCCCAGCGGATAATGTCGACCTTCTCGCCGCCGAGTTCGCGCACCACCGTCTTGACGCGGTTGCCGCGCAGGCCGACGCAGGCGCCGACCGGGTCGATGCGCGGGTCGCTCGAGGTCACGGCGATCTTGGTGCGGTAGCCGGCCTCGCGGGCGACCGCGCGGATTTTGACGAGGCTCTCGGCGATCTCGGTGACTTCGCGTTCGAAGAGACGGCAGACCATGTCGGGGTGGGCACGCGAGACGAACAGGCTCGGGCCGGGCCGTTCGGCGTTGATTTCGACGAGGAGGGCGGTGATGTGGTCGCCGGTCTGGTAGTCCTCGCCGGGGATGCGCTCGGCGTACTTCATGACGCCCTCGGCGCGCGAGAAGTCAATGAAGACATCGCCGCGTTCGACGCGGCGCACGACGCCGGTGACGAGCTGGTGGAGCTGTTCCTGGAAGTCCTCGCAGATGCCCTTCTTCTCGGCCTGGCGGAGGCGGAAGGTAATCGCCTGCTTGGCGGTCTGTGCAGCGATGCGGCCGAGATCCTCGAGGACCACTTCCCACTCGACCTCGTCGCCGAGTTTGGCCTCGGGCTGACGCTGGCGGACCTCCTCGAGAGCGACCTCGGTTTCGGGGTCCGAGACCGCCTCGACCACCTTGAGGTGGGCCCAGGTGCGGATGTCGCCGGTCATGCGGTCGATGCGGACGGTCACGCCATGGTCGCTGGTGGCCGACTTGCGGGCCGCCGCGGTGAGGGATTCCTCGACCAGTTGGATGAGTGTCTCGCGGTCGATGCCGCGCTCGTGCTCGAGGTACTCGAGAACCACCATCAGTTCGCTATTCATGAGGGCTTGCCCTTCGATTCGCCGCTGTTCTTCGGCACGCTGCCCTGCGCTTCATGCCCAAAACGAAAGAAGCGGGACCAGCCCACTTCATGCAGAGGACTCGACATGCTGTGTCATCCACGACTTTATACTGTAGCACATTTGGAGGACTCCGGCAACCCCGACGCGGCGGGGTTTTTCCTGCGTCGGCGGGCTGGCGGAGCCCGCTTCCGTACTCTATGGTACGCCGTATGGGCTCGGTCGCCACACCGGGATACCGGCGGTCGGGGTGTGCACCGCGGCGGGAACAGCGAGGATACTCACGGACCATGAACACCTCCACAACGCTGCGCCTCGCAGTGCTGAGTGTGGTTGTGGCGCTGGCTGCCACAGCGGCCGACCAGGGCTACAGCCGTTTTGCCCGGCAGAAGGAGCTTGCCCGTCAGGCCGAATCGGCCGAGCGTCTGGGCAAGTATGCCGCGGCGGCGCGGGCGTATCGCAAGAGCGCCCTGCAGGCGTCTGACAACCGCACGCGGGCGGCGCTGTTGCTGCGTCAGGCCGAGTGTCACCAGCAGGCCCGTGATCCGCACGAGGCCTACGCCGCCTACAAGAAGCTCCTCGAGGCCTATCCCCTGTACGTGCCCTACGACCGCGTGCTGCCGCGCCTGCGTCAGCTCGCCGGCGACTTCGAGCGTGGCGTCGGGAGCTGGTTCGGGATTGGCAACCGCACGCAGGCGATCGCGGTGTACGAGACGATCCTCCAGGAGACGCCGGTCGGCAGCGGCGCGATGCAGGACAGCCTGCAGCTCGGGGCGCTCCTGCAGGCCACCGGCCGCTCAGCCGAGGCCGTCCCCGTCTACCGCGAGGCCCTGCGGCGCTTCCCCGGCGATCCGCTGGCCGGGTCGCTGCGTCTGGAACTCGGGCGGCTTCTCGCGGAAGACAGCCGCAGTGGCGATGGCGACGGTCGCGTGGCGCGGCAGGCCGTGCGCGAGCTGGATGGCTTCATGCAGGCGCACCCTGACGACCCGCGCAGTCGCGATGCGCAGGCGCTCATTGATCTGATGGGCGAGCGCCGTGCCGAGGGCCTCTATCAGCTTGGGCAGTTCTACCTGCGTCCGGCGCATCGGCGTGAGCCGGCGGCGCGGCGCTACCTGGCGGACGCGTCGCGGGTCTACCCGGGCACGGTTGCGGCGGCGCAGGCCGAGGCGCTTCTGGCCTCCCTCGGGCCGGCCCCGGTCAGCCCGGAGGAGCCGCCGGCGGCGGTGGCCGAGGCTCCCGCGGCGGCGGTCGAAGCGGTCGCGGTCCCGGCGGCGGTCGAGGCGGCGGCGCCGGCCGAGGCGACACGGGCGCCCCGGCGGTTGCTGCAGGGGCTCCTGCCGCGCCGCGGCGACAGCGATGGCAAGCCGCGGACATTCCGCAGTCTCAAGGAACGCGAAGACGTCAACAAATGGCTGCTGCCTCTGGGTGATGTGAACGACCTGGAGCCCGCAGGAGGTGCCCAGTGATGAGCCTGGCAAGAGGTGCGAGGGCGGTCGGGCTGCTGGTCGTGCTGGTGAGCCTGTGCGGCTGTCAGTACCGTTGGGGCGGCGTCGGCCACCCGCAGATCCAGTCGCTGGCGGTGGGGTCCTTCGCCAACGAGAGCCGCGAGGCCGCCGCGGTGGCCAGTCTGCGCGGCAGCCTTGCCGAGATGATCTCGACCGAGCCCGAGCTGCGTCTGGCGCAGCCCGACCAGGCCGACGCCATCATCGAAGGCCGCATCGTCAGCATCGACCAGCGCGCCCATGCCCGCGCCAAGACCCGCGACGAGCGCGACGCTGAGGACGACGGCGACGCCTACCAGACCGTCCTCTACCGCGTCGAGGTCACGGTCGAGTACAGCGTCCGCGTGCCCGGCTACGAGAAGCCGCTGCTGGCGGCCCGTCGTGTCACCGGCCGCTCGGATATGGGCAACTGGCCTGACCAGCAGGTCTTCCGCGCCAGTGCCCTGAGCCGCGCGCTGGGCGACGCCGCCACGCAGGTGATTGCCGAGATCACCGAGGCATGGTGATCTCAGGCTGGCCGGTCCTGCGCCCGAGGGCCGCCCCGCGGCAGGGTGCGGCCCGGCGGCGATTCCACGCTCCCGGGAGATGACGATGGCGTTGCGCATCGGCCATGGCTTCGACATCCATCGCGTCGTGACCGGCCGGGCGCTGGTCCTTGGCGGCGTGACGATTCCCTGGGACCGCGGCCTTGAGGGCCACTCGGATGCCGATGCCCTCCTGCACGCCATCACCGACGCGATCCTCGGCGCCCTGGCCCTCGGCGATATCGGTCAGTGGTTTCCCCCCGGTGACGAGCGTTACCGCGGCATTGCCAGCGGCCTGCTCCTGCGGGCGGTTCTCGACGATCCGCGGGTGACGCCCTGGCAGGTGGTCAATCTCGACGCCACCGTCCTGGCCGAGCGTCCCCGCCTGGCGCCGCACCGCCCGGCCATGTGCCAGGCCATCGCCAGGCTGCTCGGGGTGCCGATGGAGGTCATCTCGGTGAAGGCGACCACCTGCGAGGGCACCGACGCCATCGGCCGCGGCGAGGCCATTGCCGCCCACGCCGTCGTGCTCCTGGAGCGCCGCGGGTGAGGCGATTGCGTTGGCAGGGTCGGCCTGGGCGGCGGGGCCGGCCGCAAGGGGGGAACCGTCGCCACGCCATCAGGGGAGTAATGGGCGGGAGTCATGCCGGTGCGGGAGGAGAGGCAGGGCCGGAGGTGGTACGCCCGAGCAGATTCGAACTGCTGACCTTCTGCTCCGGAGGCAGACGCTCTATCCAACTGAGCTACGGGCGCCCGTTTCAACGTCTCCTAACCTAGGCGTCGCCGTGCAGAAGTCAAGCGCTTCAGCCGTCCTTCACGGCGGGTTGACGGGCGGTCTGTTCGGCCGGGTGGCGGTCGTCGGGGGCAGGGCGCGGGGGGCGGGGCGAAGACCGGAGTCGGGCGACAAAGGGGCGCGCGGATGACATCAGCGTTACGACCGGGCGATCCCCATGACGAGGGGCGGCGGCGCCGCGGCCGGCGGGTGCTGGGCGCCGCGGTGGCGGCGGTCGGCATGGCGATGGCCCTGCAGATGGGCATGAACGCCAACTTTCTGGCGAATGACCTTGGTCTGAGCGGCTCGCAGGTTGGCCTGCTGGAGGCCTTTCGCGAGAGCTGCGGGATCTGGGCCCTGGGCGTGCTGGCGCTCCTGGCCGGCTTTGCCGAGCCGCTGGTGGGAGCGGCGATGCTGGTGCTGTTCGCTGTGGGCCTTGGCGGCTATGCCTTGGTGCCGGACTTCTTCTGGGTGGTGGTGATGAGCCTGGTCTGGAGCCAGGGCCTGCATGTCTGGATGCCGCTGCCGGCGTCGATGGCGATGTCGTTGGCGGAGCCGGGCCGCATCGGCCTGCGGCTGGGGCAGGTGCAGGCGGCGGGTGCCGGCGGCTACTTCGGCGGCCTGGTTGTCGCCTATGTGCTGACCCGTCTGGGCGTGGCGATTCGGCCGCTGTACTTCCTGGCTGCCGCCGCGGGTCTGGCGGCCGCCGGGCTCTGCCTGGTCCTGCCGCGGGATTTGCGGACACGCGGGCCGCGCCTGGTCTTCCGGCGACGCTACCGGCTCTACTATCTGCTCTGCCTCCTGGACGGCTGGCGCAAGCAGATCGCGGTCTGCTTCGCTTCCTACATGCTCGTGCAGCGCCATGGCACTCCCCTGACGACCATTCTGGTCCTGCACGGCATCGTCCAGATCCTGGTCACCCTGGGCAGCCCCGCCGTCGGCCGGCTCGTCGACCGCGTCGGCGAACGCCGCGTCCTCGTCGGCTACTTCAGTTGCCTGACCTGCTTATTCGTGGGCTATGCCGTCGTCGACACCGCCTGGATCCTCTATGTCATCTTCGTGGTCGACAGCGCCTTCTTCGTCTTCAGTCTGGCGCTGAACACCTACGTCAATCGCCTGGCACCCGCGGCGGAACGGACGCCGACCCTGAGCATGGGCGTGGCCATGAACCACATCGCGGCCGTCGCCATGCCGCTGGTAGGCGGGGCACTGTGGGTGACCTTCGGGCCACCGTGGACCTTCGCCGCCGGGGCGCTCGCCGCGGCCCTGAGCATCGCCGCCGCCTGGCGCCTGCCCGCCCGGAGCGCGGCGACGGCCTGAGGCGGCACGGCGAAACGGTTCGCGCCGGGGCGTCTTCCGACTCTGGAGCCGCCCGGCGCGGTCGGCAGGCCGGGCTGTTCGAACGTCCGGTTCTGGCACCCCTCCAGGGTGCATGGCGTGCACTCCGCGGTTCCGGGGGTCGTACTCCGCACGACCCCCGGCTACGATCTTGCACCCCTCCAGGGTGACTGAGAGAACGCTGCCGCGATCCTCGAACAGCCCCGGGGCGCGGGCCGGGCTGTTCGGACGTCCGGTTCGGGCACCCCTCCAGGGTGCATGGCGTGCACTCCGCGGGTCCGGGGGGGCGTACTCCGCACGACCCCCGGCTGCGATCCTGCACCCTTCCAGGGTGACCGAGAGAACGCTGCCGCGATCTTCGAACAGCCCCGGGGCGCGGGTGGGAGCCGTTGCGCCCGGCCGGTCGGGGTCTTACATTCCATCCCCGCGAGACGCGTGCCGGCCTGCACTCCCGCAGGCTGGGCACTCGCGGCGATCGCAGACAGCAACGATGAGGTGCGCGATGGTGCCAAAGGAACGAGTCGTCGGCGCTCTGGACGGAACCGGCCACGGCTGTGTGATCACGCAGCCGGTACCGGAGCTGACCAAGGGCATGGTGCTGGTCAAGGTGCGGGCCTCCCTCATCAGCCCCGGAACCGAGCTGAACGGCGCCAAGGCTGCCCGCAAAGAGGGCAAGACCGACCCGGGCACCCCGAAGCCCTTCGGGTACCAGAATGCCGGCGAGGTCGTGGCGGTCCACGAGAGCGTCAAGGACTTCCAGCCCGGTGACCGCGTCGCCTGCATGGGCGGCGGCTACGCCCAGCACAGCGACTACGCGGTGGTCCCGAAGAACCTCTGCTGCCGCCTCCCTGACAACGTCAGCTTCGAGGAGGGCGCCTTTGCCCACCTGGCGATCACGTCGCTGTGGGCGCTGCGGCGTGCCGAGCCGGTCCTCGGCGAGTACGCCCTGATCGTCGGCCTGGGCCTGGTCGGCCAGATGGCCGGCTGCATGGCCAAGCTCGCCGGCTGCTACGTCATGGGCTGGGATATGGTACCCTTCCGCTGTGACGTGGCCCGCCGCACCGGCTTCGATGCCACCACCATCGTCGGTCAGGAGGACGCCGAGGCCAAGGCCAAGGCATTCACCGCCGGCAACGGCTTCGACTTCGCGGTGATGGCCTTCGGCGGTGACGGCACCAAGGCCCTGGAGTCGGTCTCCAAGGTGATGATGCTCTCGCCCGACACCCACCGCATGGGCCGCATCTCCCTGGTCGGCGGCCTGAAGACCCAGTGCCAGTGGGGCGCCGGTCTCGGCAACCTCGACCTGCGCTGCAGCGCCCGTACCGGCCCCGGCTACCACGACGACCCGTGGGAGCGCGGCGATGTCGAGTACCCGCCGGTGTTCATGCGCTGGACGACCCAGAGCCACCTGAAGCTCGCCCTGCGCTGGATGAGCGAGGGCAAGCTGGATGTCAAGAGCCTGACCTCGCACCGCCTGCCTCTGGCGGACATCGATGTGGCCGTCAGCGCCCACATCGACGCTCCGGACAAGACCATGGGCACGGTCCTGGTCATGCCGCACCGGGACTGATCCCACGACGGCGGCCGGCGGCCCTGGGTCGCCGGCCGCGCCGGGCTCCGCCGCCGGGTCGTCCCGGCGGCGGGTCGCCGCCGTCGGCGTCGCGTCGATGTCGCCGGCGCGAGAGGCCACCATGAGCACCGCCGCCACAGCCGCAGCCCCATCGGCAGGACTCGGCCGGACCTTCGTCCTGTCCTGGCTCATCGCCTTCACCGGCGCCGTCACACCTGGGCCGATGCTGGCACTGGTCATCGGCCAGGTCCTGGCCCAGGGCTTTGCCGCGGTGTTCCTTATTCTCCTCGGTCATGCCCTCCTGGAACTCCTCATGGTCGGCGGCTTCGCGCTGGGCCTGGCGGCGCCGCTGCGGCGGCCGCGGGTGCGCGGTGCGCTGGCCGTCCTCGGCGGTCTGGCCCTGGCCTGGATGGGCCTGATGATCCTGCGCGACGCCCGCCACGCCAGCCTGGCCGCCAGCGCCGCCAGTGCGCTCTCGTGGCCGCTGCTCGTAGCGGCCGGGGCCGGGGTCTCGCTCTCCAATCCGTACTTCACCGGCTGGTGGGCTACCGTTGGCACCGGCCAGATGGCGACCTTCGGCCTGCGCCGCCGGTGGCCTCTTCGATGCAGCGCACCAGGGTAGCGGCGGCCTCCTGGAGTGTCGGCGAGGCCGCCGGCGGCAGGACGACCGTCGCCAGGGGGCGTCCGTCGCGCACCAGGGCCACCTCGGCCGC
>JAAYZO010000671.1 GCA_012514865.1 Lentisphaerota bacterium
CGCCGACGCTTCGTCGGACCAGAGTGCGGTCGAAGTAGTTGATGGCCATGCCGGCGTCCACGACGAGGGTCTGCGCGTTGATCCCGCTGGAGCGCGGGCTGAGCAGGAAGGCGGCCACGTTGGCGGCCTCGCGGGTCTCGAGGGCGCGGCGGCGCGGGATGACCTTCTCGGCATAGAGGAAGGCGTCGACGTAGCCGGGTATACCGGCCGAGGCGCTGGTCTTGAGCAGCCCGGCGCCGACGGCGTTGACGCGGATGTCCGGCGAGACCTCGGCGGCGAGGCTCTTGGCCAGGAAGACGACACTCGAGTCCAGGGCGGCCTTGATCGGGCCCATGTAGCCGTAGCTCTCCGAGGCCATCCGCGTCGTCGAAATCGACATGGTCACAATGCTGGCCTGCGGACTGAGCCGCGGCCGCAGGGCGTTGACCAGATTCAGCAGCGAGAAGCAGGAGACATCGACCGCCTGCAGGAAGTCGGCCTTGGGGGTCTCGTGGAACGGCCGGAAGCCCTGGCTGAAGTTGGCGAAGGCGATCGAGTGGAAGACCCCGTCGAGGACGGGCGCCACCGCCCCGACCGCCGCCGGCAGCGCCGCCACCTCGGCGTCGCTCTCGACGTTGCAGAGCAGCACCGGCGCCTCGCCCAGCAGGGCGCGGGTGCGCTCGCGCGTCTCGGCGTCGCGCACGACGTAGACCAGACGCGCGCCGGCTTCGGCCAGGACCTGGCTGGCGGCCCAGGCCACGCTGCGGCGGTTGGCTACGCCAATCACCAGGATGGTCCTGCCTTGGAGCTGGAGAAAGTCCATAGTCGCATACCATACCGGCTCTTCGGGTTGTCTCAACGGCTCGGCGGCATTTTGGACCACGACGGACGACCCTGCGGATGCGGGCGGTGAGGACAGACCAGCGGACACCGGGGACACCGGGGACTCCGTGGGACCCCGTGGGACCCCGTGGGACCCCGTGGGACTGGCGGGCCATCCGGGATCGCCGAGCGTCGGCTCGGCTTCCTTGCCGGGCGCCTGGCGGGCGGCGCGGCCAACTGGGGTTACATTGTGGGATCATGACAGCGCGCCTGCCGGCATGGGTGAACGCATGAGCGAGGCCAGAGCCAACCCGGATCCCGACGTCCTCATGGAGCTTGGCGAGGCCTTCGCGGCCGGCTTCTTCGAACTCCCCGACGCCTCGCCGCTGCGGCGCTGGTCGCGGGCGGTGCGGCGGCGCTTCGAGTCCCGCCGCGTGCCGGTCTACGAGGGCACCCGGCTCTACCCCAGCGGGCCGCACACCCCCGGTCCTGAGAATGCCATCCTGGTGCCGTGCTACTCCTTCACCTGGTCGTACCGGCGCGCCGAACTCCAGCGCCGCCTGCCGACGGCCGAGCCGCGCTGCCGTGCGGCCCTCGAGGCGATGGACCAGGCCCTGACGGCGCTGCAGGGCCAGCTCGACTGCATCCGCACCCCGCATACCGTCGGCGGCCGCGGCTATACCCACAGCATCCCGAACTACGGCCGTGTCCTGCGCGAGGGCCTGGACCGATACGAGAGCCGCCTGGCGGCCCGTCTGGAGGCCGCCCGTGCCGCCGGCCGGCCGGCGGACGTCGATTTCTGCGAGGCCCTCCTGGATGTCCTCGTCGGCATCCGCGCCTGGCACGCGCGGCTCCGCCAGGCGCTGGCGGCGCGGCCGTGCGAGGACATCGCTGCCGAGGCGCACCGCCGCCGCCTCATGGCCTGCCTGGAGCAGGTGCCCATGCAGCCGGCGCGGACCTTCGCCGAGGCGGTTACGGCCTACAACCTGGTCTTCTACCTCGACGACTGCGACAACCCCGGCCGCGTCGACCAGGAGCTGATCGGCGCCTACCGCCGCGACCTGGCCGAGGGCCTGGTGACGTATGAAGAGGCCGAAGCCTGCATCCACGAACTCTGGCAGAACACCGACGCCAACAACGGCTGGAGCGCCACCATCGGCGGCTCCACGAGCAACGGCGAGGCGGCCTACAACGAGCTGACCCTGATCTGCCTGCGCGCCGCCCGCGGTATGCGCCGGCCGAACCTGCAGCTCCGCGTGCGCCGCGACATGCCGGAGGCCGTCTGGGAAGAGGCCCTGGACACCCTGCGCTCGGGCACCGGCCTGCCGGCCCTGCACAACGAGGAGGCCTTCTGCGAGTCGCTGTTGCAGGCCCACCTCGGCCTGCGCCCCGCTGAACTGGCCATGATCAACGGCGGCGGCTGCACTGAGACCATGGTCCACGGCTGCTCCAATGTCGGCTCCCTCGATGCCGGGCTGAACCTGCCGCTGGTCCTCGAGGCCAGCCTGCGGCGGCTCTTACCCGGCGCGTCGTCCTTCGACGCCGTCCTCGAGGGCTTCCTGCAGGACCTTCGCCAGGCCATTGACGGGGTCACGCGCGAGGTCAATGCCGACCAGGAGGCCAAGGCCCGCCTGCGCCCGCAGCCCATGCGGACGCTCCTGATCGACGACTGCATTGACCGCGGCCTGGAGTTCAATGCCGGCGGGGCGCGCTTCAACTGGAGTGTCATCAACGTCGCCGGGCTCGCCAACGTCGCCGACTCGCTGGCGGCGCTGCGGCGGGTCGTCTTCGAGCAGGGTGTCGTCTCGGGTGCGGAACTCCTGGCGGCCATGGAGGCCGATTTCGCGGGCAGCGAGGCCCTGCGGCGGCGCCTCGAGGCCTGCCCGCGCTATGGCAACGACGACCCGGCGGTGGACACACTGGCGGCGCGCGTCGGCGAGGCGGTCTTCCGCGAGCTGCTCGACCACGCGCCCTGGCGCGGCGGGCGCTTCCTGGGGTCCTGTCTGATGTTCGTCACCTACGCCTTGGCCGGGGCCGCGGTCGGGGCCACGCCCGATGGCCGGCGGCGCGGCAGGCCCCTGGCCGA
>JAAYZO010000672.1 GCA_012514865.1 Lentisphaerota bacterium
CCCTGGAGGGGTGCCAGATCGTAGCCGGGGGTCGCGCGCAGCCCGACCCCCGGAAACGCGGATTGCACGCCATGCACCCTGGAGGGGTGCCAGAACCGGACTTTCAAACAGCCCTGGGGCCGGCTTGACAGCCCCGGGTGACCGGCGAGAGTAAGGCCCCGACGCGGGCTCTGCCCGCAGTCCAGGAGGACGGAGGTCGGAGGACGGAGGTCGGAGGTCGGAGGACGGAGGTCGGAGGACGGAGGTCGGATTAGTCCGGGGCCTTTCAGGCCGGCCCTTTGCGGATCGCAGCACGGAGATCTCGAGGCTATGACAACCGCGTCGGTTCTGCCCTGGATCGCGCCGATGCTCCTTGCCACGACGGTCGGGCTCTCGGCGGCCACGCCGGCCGCGAGCGGCCCGTACGGTGTGCGCTGGAAGCTCCTGGTCGACGACGCCGCGGACTACGCCCGGCCGTGCGAGCGGACCGACGCCGCGGCCGGTCTCGCGCCGGCTGACTTCGATCGCGTCTTCCCGTGGTCGCAGATGCGCCTCTGCGCCCTGCGCCGGCGCCCCGGCGGCGGCTACGAGCGTCTCTACAGCGACGCCCCGCGCTTCGCTCTGGACGGCAGTGCCGGCCATGTCATGGTCGAGATCCCGCGGCACTGGAGCCGCCGCAGCATCGAGGACGGCTTCGAGGTCCGGCGCATCTCGGCCGAGCCGCGTCCGGGGTTCAGCGTCGATCCGGCCTTCGTCGAGGACGGCCGCGAGCTGGAGAGGATCTACGTCGGCGCCTACGAGGGGGTCATCGGCGCCGATGGCGCCCTGAGTTCATGTTCCGGGGTCTACCCCACCGCTGACCGCACCCGTGATGCGTTTCGCGAGAGCGCCCGGGCCAACGGGGTCGACTTCGGCATCATGGACCTGCGCACCCTGCTCATGCTCCAGAATCTCTTCCTCATCGAGCACGCCGAGCGCGACTCGCAGAAGGCCCTCGGTATGGGCTGGGGCAAGATGCTCCAGCCGGCGCGGACGCACCGCTGCGTCCGGCCGCAGAAGAGCACGAACCGCGTCATCACCAGGCCGCCGCCGGGGCGGTCCCAGGCCGCCATCCGCACCGGCCTCTTCGAGGGCTGCGCGGTGCTGATCAGCAGCTACGCCGACCAGCGCACGGTCCTCGTCGGCAACCGCACCCTCGTGGCCATCCGGCACGACGACCCGGAGCCGGGCCTGACCAGCTTCGTCATCGACGGCGAGCCGATCGACACCACCGAGGACATGTGCCTCGGCGGCGCCGCCCAGAAGACCGGCTGGGCCGATCAGCTCCAGGGCCACTCGGGGGCGACGCCGGGCCAGGGCGAGGAGCCCTACCGCGACTACCGCTGCGCTGTGCGCTACCGCTGGATGGAGAACCTCTGGGGCAACCTCTGGTGCTTCATCGACGGCCTGAACTACGCCGATGGCAGGGCCTACGTCGGCATGGCCATGCGCGACTACGCCAGCGGCGTCACCACCGGCAGCTACCGCCTCACCAGCATCGAGCCGCTCCCGCAGGATGACAACGGCAACGTCGGCGGCGACCGCGAGATCCACTACATGAGGAACCTCGGCTTCGACCCCGAGGCGCCGTGGCTGGCCCTGCCGCAGGACTTCACCTACCCTGGCGAGGCGGTCCGCGCCGGCGTCAGCGAGACGCTGCGCCATGGCAACTTCGGCGACTACTACTACTTCAGCCGCACGGCGACCTGCAGCGTCCACGGCGGCGGCTTCGACCACTACTGGCGTTGCGGCCTGTTCACCCTGCGCGCCTGGTGCAAGGAGTCGACGCGGTGGTACCTCTACGGCTCGCGGCTGATCTGCAAGGAACTCGACGGGGCGATGCCCCCGGCGGCGCCCTGAGCAGCGGCGGGGAGGAGCCGCGGAAGGTCAGACAGGTCAGACAGGGCAGACAGGTCAGACAGGTCAGACAGGGCA
>JAAYZO010000673.1 GCA_012514865.1 Lentisphaerota bacterium
CGGCGGTATCGGCGGTGCGTGCCGCGGCGGCGGCCGCGGGCGTGGTGCCGTCGCTGCTCCTGGGCCGGACGCATCTGGAGATGGGCCTGGCGGCCGCGGTGGACGACTACCGCCGCCTGATCGACAACGCCGCCGCCCTCGGCGCCATGCGCCTGCTCGACTGCGGCACCAGCCGCGCCGAGGACTACGCCGGCTACCTCGAGCTGATGCGGCGCTGCGCCCCGCACGCCCTGGCCGCCGGCCTCGAGATCACCATGAAGCCGCACGGCGGCATCAGCCTGACGGTCGAGGACCTCCTGGAGGCCCATCGCCAGGTCGGCCAGCCGGGCTTCGGCATCTGCTTCGATCCCGGCAATATCATCTACTACACCGTCGGGGCGCGCCGTCCCGAGCCCGACGCCGCGCGCGTCGCGGCGGTCTGCAACGCCGTGATCATCAAAGACTGCGTCGTGCGCGATGGCAAGGCCGACGTCATGGTGACGCCGGGCGACGGCCTGGTCGACTTCACCGCCGTCCTCGGCGGCCTGCTCGGCCAGGGCTGGCGCGGGCCGTGCTATGTGGAATGCGTCGGCAGCCGCGACCTGCCTGGCATCGACCGCGATATCGCCTTCACCCGCGGCTACATCCGCGGCATCCTCGAGGCCGCCGCGCCCGCCCGGCCCTGAAAAGGCGCGCTCTGCGGGCAGTGACAGCAGCGGCCACCGCCTTGCGCGGGGGAGAAGGTGCATGAGACTCCCTGCCGACAGCATCATCGCGTCAGGCAAGATCACCCAGTACCTCCTGCGCCGACGCCCCGAGAACGACAAGTCTGCGTTCCTGGCGCTGGCCGGCTACAGGGAGGCGACTGCGGACAGGCTCTTGGCCGACATACGGGAGCAGATTCTGACTCTGGAGGCTGAGCACATCGAGGAAACCGAATACGGAACCAAGTACAGGATACGCGGCGAACTGGTGGGGCCCAACGGTCGTGCTCTGCGGATCCTGACCATCTGGATGACCGAAAGCGCGACAAAACAGACGAAGTTCATTACATTGTTCCCGGATCGCTGACGATCATGAAGCACAAGCTCTTCAACCAAGTGGCGCTGCAAGTCGACCTGCCGAAGCACGGGCTGCGCCGCGGCGACGTGGCGACGGTGGTCGAGCACCACCCGGCCCGGCCTGGCCAGGAACCGGGGTACAGCCTGGAGGTCTTCAATGCGGTCGGCGACACCGTGGCCGTGGTCACGGTGCGCGAATCCCAAATCGCGCCACTGACCGCCAACGAGATGCTCCACGTCCGCGCCTTGGTGCCGGCGCCGGTGTGATCCCCGGTGGTAGGAGACGACGCGGACGCCGAGACTGCCACGGCCTTGATCATCCCGGGCTGGAGTTCGTGCTATCCAGCATCTGATGTCCTTCGCCTCTATCGGCCAGTCCATAGGTGGCGGCATTCCCCGGCGGTGCTGACGGCATTGAGATGCCAATGTGCCGGGACCCGGGGTAGCACGCAACTGGTCGCGCGCCGCGCCCGGCTTGCGAAAAAGGGCACCGCCTGACGCCGGCCTCATAGGGCTCGTCCGCCGGGCCGGCCTTGCCGGGAGGCGGACGAGCCGCTGGACAGCGCCGGGGGCCGCCCTACGTTAACGGGTCGCCGGAACGGGCGTTGACGTCGGGCGGTGATGCCGTCCTGGTCCTCCGGGCGTTCGCCTGCGGCGGTGCCGGGGGAGGCCTGTCCCGGCGCGGGCCGCGGTCGCCTGCCGGCGCCGCGCCGACGGCCCACATCAGCTACTGCTAAGGATCCGAGTACCATGCCTTTTGAACGCGGAACGATGACCTTCCGGGTCTGCCACCTGCCGCAGCCCCTGCCCGCGGATGCCCTGGAGCGCTTTGCCGCCGCGGCGGCGCCGCCGCTGGAGAGTGTCAAGGACGAGCCGCAGTGGGGCTGGGTGTCGGGGCGGCACCTCCTGGAGC
>JAAYZO010000674.1 GCA_012514865.1 Lentisphaerota bacterium
GCATGCGCATCCCTGCGCATGACTCCCCGTTCCGGCCCGCGGCGGCCCAAAGCCCCAGGCGAGACGCCTGGGCCACGTTCCCGCGCTCCCCCAGAGTGGCACAGGCGTCTCGCCTGTGGTGGCGGCGGCGCCGCCGCCGTACCCGCCCGGGATCGCCACTCTCCCGAGTGGCTCCCCGCCTGCCAATCAGGAGATTGGCGCACCCGGGACGCCGGGGACTCAGGGGACACATGGCGGATAGTCGGCGGTCTCTCTCAGAGTCCGGAGTCCCGGGGATCCAGACCCACCGTCTACCGACGCACCGACGCACGGGCGTACTCGCCCTCTGCTCTCCTCCCATCCGTGTCCATCCGAGTCCATCCGTGGTTCTCCCCCTCCATCGCTGGACGTTGGGCGTTGAGCGTTCAGCGTTGGGCGTTCCCGCTGCCGCTCCCTCGCCTCATCGCGACCCTCTCTTCATCGCTTCATCGTTCTTCCCCCTTCCCCCATCCGTGTCCATTCGTGTTCATTCGTGGTTCTCCCCCTCCATCGCTGGACGTTGGGCGTTGAGCGTTCAGCGTTGGGCGTTCCCTCCGCCGTCCCCTGTCGATCCCTATCGATCCCTATCGATCCCTGTCGACTCCTGCCGTCCCCGGCACACGTCGCCCTTGGACGTTGGGCGTTGAGCGTTCAGCGTTGGGCGTTGCCTCCCCGCCTCACCGCGTCCAGCCGCGGCACCTTCCACAGGAGCAGTCCCAGGGTCAGGACCGCCAGGACCGCCGCGGCGGCGAACATTGGCCGGAAGCCGGCCTGGCGTGCCACCATGCCACCGAGGGCGCCTCCCACCATCATGCCGCCGCCGACCGTGATGCCCGCGAAGAGCGTCTGGGCCGTGCTCTGCAGTCGCGGCGGGACGACGCGGCTGACGTAGGTGACACTGGCGCAGTGGTAGGCGCCGAAGGTCAGCGAGTGCAGGAACTGCAGCGGAATCACCGCCCAGAGTCCCTCGGCGAGGCTGAAGCCGCCGAGGCGGACCGCGACCCCGACCAGGCCGAGCGCGAAGAGATTCCGCACCCCGATGCGGGCCATGATCGGCCGGCTCCAGTAGATGATCGGTATCTCGCTGAGCGGCCCGAGCAGCCAGATGAAGCCGGCCGCCTGGATGCCGAGGTCGTTGGCGAGGTAGAGGGTGAAGAAGCCGTAGTAGGCCATCATGGCGACGCGGCAGAGGAAGACGCAGAGGGTGAACCACACAAAGGCCGGCTGCGCAATCGCCCGCAGGGCCTGCAGGAGGCCCTCGTGCGGGACCGATTCGGCGCCGCCCGCACCGCCCCCGCGGCACGTCCGCGCGCCGGCGTCGCCGGCCTCCGGCGCCGCCCCGGCCGTCGGCAGGAGCCCGACGCTGAGGAGGTGCAGCAGGCAGGCGCCGACCACCGCGGCGATGATCAGGGCGCCGTCGCGGCTGCTCCCCAGGCCGAGTGGCTCGACCAGGAGCATGCAGGCGATGAAGCCCATCGAGCCGCCGATGCGGATGCGGCCGTAGTCGCCGCCGTGCCGGTGGATGAAGCGGAAGGTAATGCCGTCGGTCAGCGGTATGAGGCTGCGGTAGAAGAGTCCAAAGAGCACCGCCACGGCCAGCGCCGCCGGGAAGCCCTGCACCCAGTTGAAGAGCGCGAAGACCGGCGCGCCGGCAGCGATGCACAGCCCCAGGATGAGGCGCGGCCGGTGGGTGCGGTCGGAGAGGTAGCCCCACACCGGCGGCGCCACCACCGCCATGGCCTCGAAGCAGCCCAGGATCAGACCGATCCGGTCAGGAGCGAAGCCGCGCAGCGCCAGGAGCTTCTGGAGATACGGCGTGGTGATCGCGAAGGGCACGAACAGCGCCGCGTAGGCGAGCAGAAAGCGCCGTCCGACGCCCGGCGGGAAGCCGGCCGGCACGGGGGAGTGGCCAGTTCCGGCATCGGCGCCGCCCCCGGCTCGGGGGGACGAAGCGCCGGTGCCTTTGTGCGTCTGTGCGTCGGTAGACAAGGGGTTACCCAGGGAACAGGGGCAGTGCGTCTGTGCGTCCGTGCGTCTGTGCGTCGGTAGTCGGTAGTCGGTA
>JAAYZO010000675.1 GCA_012514865.1 Lentisphaerota bacterium
GCGGCCGGGGCCAGGCGCTGCCAGCGCGCCGCCACCAGGGTCGAGCCGCTGCGGCTGATGCCCGGCAGGAGCGCCAGGGCCTGCGCCAGGCCCATCACCAGGGCCGAGCGCGGCCGCGGCAGGGCCGTGCCCAGGGGCGCCCAGCGGCTGCTCAGGAGCAGCAGGCCGGTGACGCAGAGCAGCACCGCCACCCGACGCGGTTCGTCGAACTGCGCCTCGATGCGGTCGCCGCAGAGGGGATAGAGGATGAGCACCGGCACCGCAGCGACGAGGACATTCACGGCCAGGGACCAGGCGGCGGGCTCGCGACGCAGGAGTCCGGCCGCCATGGCCAGCAGTCGCCGGCGGTAGTAGCAGGCGATCGAGAGGATCGAGCCGGCGTGCAAGGCGACCTCGAGGGTCGCACCCGCCGGGGTCTGCACCCCCAGGAGCGCCTGCGCCAGGACCAGATGCCCGGAGCTGCTCACCGGCAGGAATTCGGTGAGGCCCTGCACCACGCCCAGGAGGGCAATCTGCAACGTCGTCGTCACGGTAGTTCGCCTTGCGTCACGGAGGAGAGCGACAGTCGCTGCCGTCTCGTCAGGCTAAGGCCGCTCCCACTGGCGGCTCGCCGACGAGCGCCGCAGGGCTTCCATCAGGCGCTGGATGGCGATGCCATGGGCCAGGCCGGGCTCGGCCGGGCGGCCCGCATCCACCGCCGCCATGAACTCGTACAGGCACTGGATATGCGACCGCATCCAGCCGATGCTGACCTTCGGCGCCGGGAAGCCGGCCGGGGCCGGGTAGCGCTGGCCGCAGTCGATGCGCGTCCAGCCGCGGAGGCCGCCGAGGGGCTGGTCAGCGGCCGTGCCGTCGTAGTAGTCGAGGTGGTGGGGCGCCATGCTGTTGAAGCGCAGGGCGCCGCGGGTGCCGTGGAGGTCGATGCGCAGCTCGTCCTCGCTGCCGAGGGCCAGCTTGGTCGCCTCCAGCGTGCCGATGGCGCCGTTGCGCGTGCGCGCCAGGGCGACGACGCTGTCCTCGGCGTCGACGGCGCGCTGCTGCGACGGGTCGGCGACGTCCGGGCGGCTCGGATAGGCGACCTTGCTCACGGCGCTGACGTCGGTCAGATCGCCGGCCAGCCAGACGGCGAGGTCGAGGGCGTGCGAGGCGAGGTCGGCGATGACGCCCCCGCCGGCCGCCGCCGAGAGCTTCCACTTCAGCGGCGCCGTCGGCGAGACATTGCTGGCGTGCAGGAAGCAGACCCTGAACTGCAGCAGCTCGCCGAGGCGGCCCTCCTCGACGATCTGGCGGGCCCGCAGCGCCGACGGGAAGAAGCGGTTCTGGAAGGTCATCTGTGCCGTGCCGCGGTAGGCCGGCAGGGCCGCCTCGATGCGGCGGGCCTCCTCGAGGGTCGCGGTCAGGGGCTTGTCGCAGTAGATCGCCTTCTGTCGTGCCATCGCTGCCAGGAGCGCGTCGACGTGGCAGTGGTTCGGCGTGCAGATGTGCACGACGTCGATGGACGGGTCGTCCAGGATGTCGCGCGGGTCGGTGCTGCCGATGACGCCGTCGCCCAGGAATGCCGCGGCGGCCGCCGCCGAGTCGGGACGGCTCGTGCAGACCCGCGCGATGCGCGTGCGGAAGGGCAACCCCGCGAAGTGGTAGGGCAGGGCGGTGTGCGCGAAGGCGTGGACCTTCCCGATGAACCCGAAGCCGAGGATGCCGACGCTGTAGGTCTTCACGATCCTCACACCGCCTCGGTGGTGCCGTTGGCCTGGCTGCGCAGGGCGGCGGTGAAGAGGCGGTGAGTGGCGGCGACCTCGGCGGGGGTGACGCAGGCCGCGAAGCGGCTCAGGGGCTTGCCGTGGTGCAGCTCGTAGAGGAAGGCGGCCCACATCTGCTGGACGCAGTCGGTGAAGCCGAACTCGAAGATGCCGCCGGTGATGCCCTTGAAGGCGGCCTCCCAGCCCATGTCGATCTGCTGCCAGGCCTGGTCCGCGCCGGCCTGGTAGGTCAGCACCTCGATGCGGCGCGGATTCGTGCTCGACCAGCGCCCGCAGGCCTGGGTGCCCTTGATCTCACAGTACCAGGTGTCGGTCTCGCCCGGGGCGATGCGCTGCGTCTTGATCGTCAGCGGGAAGGGCCTGCCCGTCACCGGATCGACCGCCTCGCAGAGCAGCACGCCGTTATCCCAGGTCCGGCAGGGCACCATCTGGCCCTTCCCATCCGGGCGTTCGGTGATGACCTTCGAGAGGATGGCGCGGACGTTCTTCGGGACCCACCCGGCCTTGAAGGGCACGTGGCAGGGGTGCAGCCCGAGGTCGCCGAGGCAGCCGTACTCGCCGTTGAACTCGATCATGCGTTTCCAGTTGATCGGCTTGAGGGGGTTGAGGTCGGACGAGTGCAGGAAGCCTGAGTTCACCTCGAGGATGGTCCCGAAGGCCTTCTCGTCGATCATGCGGCCGAGGCGCTGCATCGGCGGGAAGAACGGGAACTCGCTGCTGCAGCGCACGAAGACCTCCGGGTGCTCGGCAATGCAGGCGTTGATGGCGTCGTTGGCCGCCTTGTCGATGCCGAAGGGCTTCTCGCCGAGGAGGTGCTTGCCGGCGCGGATGATGTCGGTATAGAAGGCCTGGTGGAGGTTGTGCGGGACGGCGCAATAGACGCAGTCGACCTCGGCGCTGGCCAGGAGTTCGTGGTAGTCCTTGGTGACCAGGCGCACCGTCGGGAAGTTCTTGGTGAACCACCCGGTCATGGCCTCGCTGACATCGCACACGGCCGTGATTTCGGGGCGGAAGGGCAGGTCATTCAGGTGGCACCAGCGCGCCACGGCGCTGCCGAACTCGCGACCCATCAGGCCGCAACCGATGATGCCGAATCGATATGTCTTCATGGGCTCTACCTCGTCGCTCGTGATGCCGCTGCCGGCCGCCGGGTGCAACCGCGGCCGCGTCGTGCCATGCCGCACTATAGCGCCGCAACCGGGCGCCTTCCGGTCGCTCGGGCGGTAGCGGCGCCGGCGCTCGTGTCTTAAGGTAGAGGCGCACCCCCGAGCCGGCCGCGTGCCGGTCGGGATCGACGTCGTCTCGGGTCGCCCAGAGCCCCCGCCCGCCGGAGACTGGCCATGAGCACCGACAGCATTCGCCTGCAGGCAGGCACCTACCAGCAGTTCGATGCCGACTACTCCCTGCCGGTCCCCGGCGAGGGCTACGGCGGCTGGCGCCAGGCCGAGATCGCGATCTCGGCCGAGCACACCGCGTTGGTGGTCATGCACGCCTGGGACTGCGGCGACATGGGCGAGCACCCCGGCATCTGGCGATCGGTCGAGTACATCCCGCGCTCGTACCAGATCGCCCGAGAGGTCTTCCCGCCCCTGCTGGACGCCGTGCGCCGTGCCGGCCTGGCGATGTTCCACGTCGTCGGCGGCGGCGACTACTACAAGGGCCTCCCCGGCTATCGCCATGCCTGCGACCTCGCCGGGGCGCCGCCCGCGCCGCCCGCCACGGTGCCCGGCGATCCGCACCTCGACGCCCTGCGGCGCTTCCGCGCCGACCACGTCTGGCGCGGCGCCCACAACCGCGTCGACGAACCCGGCTTCCGGGCCCGCCTCGACTTCCTGCCGCAGGCGCGGCCGATCGCTGGCGAGGGCATCGCCGAGAACAGCCCGCAGCTCCTGGCCCTGTGCTGTGAACGCGGCATCAACCACCTCATCTACGTCGGCTTCGCCATCGACGCCTGCCTGCTCAGCTCGCCCGGCGGCATGATCGACATGAGCCGCCACGGCGTCATGTGCTCGACGGTGCGACAGGCCGTCACCGCCGTCGAGAACCGCGAGACCGCCCGGCGTGAGCTTGCCAAGGAGATCGGGCTCTGGCGCGTTGCCGTCAGCTTCGGTTTCGTCTTCGACGACCAGGTCCTGATCCAGGCCCTGAACGAGCGCGCCGCGAGCCGGGCGCGCTAGGCCGCGGCATGCCGTGCTCCACGGCAGTGCCGTGCTCCACGGCATGCCGTGGAGCTACGGAGGGGGCGCCTGGCTCCACGGCACTGCCGTGGAGCTACGGAGGCAGCGCCTGGCGGCGCCGTGCCGTGGCGCTACGGAGGCGGCGCCTGGCGGCGCCGTGCCGTGGAGCTACGGAGGCAGCGCCTGGCGGCGCCGTGCCGCTTGGCCGGCCCGGTTGCATCGCCCTGCCGCCGCGCTATCCTAAGCGCCGCCCGCGGGGGCGCGGCCCCGGGCGGGTGAGCGGCGGGTCAGCGCGGCCTGGCGCCGGGGGGCCCAAGGCGGGCCCGTGTTAATGGCACAGCGAGAGGCAGGTTCAGCGATGAGCATGGGTGACGAGGGGCGTCCGATCCGGCTGGGTATTGTCGGTCTAGGCGGTCGCGGTCTGGGGCAGATGCGGACGTTGCTGGGGATGCCCGACGTGCGTGTGGCGGCGGTCTGCGATGTCTATCCGGACCGCGTCGAGCGGGCGCGCCAGGCGGCGGCCGAGAAGCAGGGCTTCCTGCCGGACGGCCTGGCCGACTACCGCGAGCTGAACCGCCGTGACGACCTCGAGGCGGTGGTGGTCATGTCGTCGTGGACGACGCATGGCCTGGTGGCCGTCGACGCCATGCGCTGCGGCAAGCGCGTCGCCATGGAGGTCGGCGGGGCGGCCTCGGTCGAGGAGTGCTGGCAGCTCGTGCGCGCCAGCGAAGAGAACCGCGTGCCCTGCATGATGCTCGAGAACTGCTGTTACGGTCGCGAGGAGATGGCGCTCCTGAACATGGTCCGCAAGGGCCTCTTCGGCGAGCTGGTGCACTGCCAGGGCGGCTACGAGCACGACCTGCGCGACGAGATCGGCAAGGGCGATATCAACCGCCACTACCGCCAGAATAACTTCCTGCACCGCAATGGCGAACTCTACCCGACCCACGAACTCGGGCCGATTGCCAAGTACCTCAACCTCAACCGCGGCAACCGCATGCTCTCGCTGGTCAGCATGGCCTCGAAGGCGGCCGGTCTGCAGGCATGGCTGCGCGAGAACCGCCCCGACGACCCCCTGACCCAGCGCCAGGTCTGCCAGGGCGATATCGTCACCACCATGATCCGCTGCGCCCAGGGCGAGACCATCCTCCTGACGCATGACTGCACCCTGCCGCGGCCCTACTCGCGCGGCGGGCGCATCCAGGGCACCCGCGGCATCTGGATGGAGGACGGCCGCTCGATCTACCTCGAGGGCCGCTCGCCGCACGACCCGAGCTACTGGACGCACCGCTGGGAGAGCGACGCGGCGTACATGGACGAGTTCAAGCACCCGCTCTGGAAGGCCTACGAGGAGTACGGCCTGCGCGGCGGGCACGGCGGCATGGACTACCTGGTGCTGCGGGCCTTCGTGGAGAGCGTCCAGGAGCAGAAGCCGCCGCCGATCGATGTCTACGACACCGCCTCGTGGATGGCGATCACCTGCCTGAGCGAGCAGTCGGTGGCCATGGGCGGCATGCCGGTGCCGGTGCCCGACTTCACCAACGGCGCCTGGACCGGCCGTGAAGCCCCCGACCAGGGCACCTACAGCCTCGACGTCATCCCCGGGTGAGCGGAGAGCATCCGCGCTTCGCGAATCATCCAGGTCAGGCCGGCGCCGTCTCGACAGCCGGCTCGGCCTGCCGTGACCGCACGGCGTCGCCGCCGGCAGGATGGCGGTCTCCCGCGGCCGGCGTCGGCGCCTTGGCGCGCCGGCGGCTGGCGCGGCGGAACTCGAGGAAGTCCTCCAGCTCGCCCCGCGGGATCATCTTCTGCGTGCCCCCGAGCTTGACGGCCGAGATGCGGCCGCGTCGCGTCCAGTAGTGCAGCATATGCGGGGACTCGCCGATCAGGGCGGCCGCCTGGTGCGGCCGGACGAGGTTCACCAGCTCGTCGTACAGGCTCCAGGGGATGTACAGCGCCCGCCGGCGGCCGACGCGACGCACCCGGTCCTTGAGGTCGGTCTCGGTCAGCCAGCGGTAGAACATGGCGTAGTTGCGGCGGTACTCGCGGCGGAACTCGGGGCTCTGCGGGTGCAGCCCGCTGCGCGCACACAGCGCCCGCGCCAGGCGCCCCAGGGAGTAGTACGCGACGCCTTGGAGGACCACCTCGTCGGGCTGATGCGTCCAGCGGGCGTGCTCGCGGATGGTCCCCAGCGAGGCGGGGTCGATGTGGACGCGGCCATGCATGTCCCGGCCGCCGCGGATGAGGCCATGGTCCAGCCACAGCAGCACCGTGCTCGGCTTGGCACCCGAGAGCCGGCAGGCGTCCCGCAGCGATACCCAGTCCTGAAACGCACAGCGGTAGCGCTCCACGAAGTCGCGGACGCCACGAAGACTGACACGATAGAAACGGCCCGAGACGCGCTCGTACGGGCCCAGCTCGCCGCGCCGCGCCAGACGCGTCAGCGTGCTCTTCTCCAGGCCCAGAACCCAGGCCAGATCTACGGTCAGGGCCGTCGTGGTCCCCGCCGTTTCGGCCCGCTCCAGCCACGCGTCGATGGTTGCGTAGGAGGTATACATGGTGGCCACTCCCTTCGCCGGGCTGTCGTCCTTTCTTCGTGTCAGCCACGCCGGATACGCAGTTCAAGGCCGCCGCGATCCATGTCATCATCGGCCTGCCTTCAGTATGACCCGATACGGCCGTTCACCAGAATAGGACCAAGGTACTATCCTATGAGTTTCGGGGTGGGCGCGCCTGTCCTGCGGGCGCCGGGTGTGGCGGTATAGTAGGGGCCTGCCGTCATGCCGAGGCAAGGCCGGCCGTCCGGGCGGCTCCCGGGCGTGTGCGGCCTCACCCGAGGGTGCAGAAGGAGATCGCGACGTGACGCTCACGCCAGGCCATGCCGAGGGCATCCCGCACTGCGTTCCGGACACCGAGCGCGAAGGCCGTCTGGGCTTTGCCGAGGTCATCTACTGCCCGGGCAAGACGCCGGCGCAGCTGCGTGCGGTCGCGGAGGTGCTCTTCGCGGCGCACGCGAATGTGCTGGCGACGCGCGCCACGCCCGAGCAGGCGGCGGTCCTGCGCGAGGTCGACGCGGGGGTCGAGTACCACGAGCTGGCGCGGGTGGCGCGTCTGCATCGTGATCGCACCCTCCGCGGCCGCGGCGAGATCGCGGTGATCTCGGCCGGGACCACGGACATTCCGGTGGCCGAGGAGGCGGCCTGCACGGCCGAGGTCATGGGCAACGCCGTGCGGCGTCTGTACGACGTCGGCGTGGCCGGCATCCACCGGGTGCTGCGCCGGCGTGACGAGATCGAGTCCTGCGAGGTGGTCATCGTCTGTGCGGGTATGGAGGGCGCCCTGCCGAGCGTGGTCGGCGGCCTGATCTCGCGGCCGGTGATTGCCGTGCCGACCTCGGTCGGCTACGGGGCGTCGTTCCAGGGCCTGGCGGCACTGCTGGGGATGCTCAACAGTTGTGCGCCGGGGGTCACGGTGGTCAACATCGACAATGGCTTCGGAGCCGCCTATGCTGCCAGCCGCATCAACTGCCGCCGCTAACCCTGTCAACGCGTCCCGGGCTAATGCCGCGGCACCGTCCCGCCGCCGTTGCCGGCCCGGGCGCCGGCGCGTACTGACGGTACTGCTCGGCCTCCTGGTCGGCCTGGCGGTGCGCGGGCAGGGGGTGCGGCTGCATCTCGACTTCGAGGACGGCCGCGGCCCGGGCAGCCACCCGGCGCTGGAGGGCTCGCGCGGGATCGTGGCGACGCTCGTCGACGGCGCTCCGGGCGCCGGCAAGGCCCTCGAGCTGCACAACCCCGAGCCCGCCAGCCAGTGCGGCGTGGTCCTGCGCCAGCCCTTCACCGTCACGAAGAACCTGGTCCTGGAGTTCGACCACCGCGAGGAGATCGAGGATGGCTTCGAGGGCGCCTACCTCGGCGTCGCCTTCATGGGCGAGGACGGCCAGCAGGTGTGCTGGGCCTCCGATCCATTCTCGAGCACCTGGCGCCGCGCCCGCATCGTCATCCCTTCCCTGCGGCCGTCGTCGGGTGCGGCCATGCAGATCGGCCTGCCCATCGCCACCGTCAGGCTCTACGGCCGGGTCAAGGACACCACCGACCAGCGCGGTGCGACGCGCGGCCGCATGCGTGTCTGGCTGGATAACCTGCGCCTGCATGTCCCCGACGCCATCGACATGGCCGGCCTGGGTAAGCCCTACGTCTGCCACAACAACCCGCCCCTGCTCGACTGGGCCGGCCCCGGCCGGCCGGGGCAGCGCCTGCAGCTCTCGCGCTCGGCCGACTTCCCGGCCGCCGCGACGCGCGAGGTCGAGGTCCCGGGCGCGCGGCCCTTCCTGGTGCCGTCCGAGCCGCTGGAGCCGGGCACGTGGTACTTCCGCGTGCTGATCGAGGACGCTCTGGTCTCCGGCTGGTCGCAGGCCCAGCCGGTCGAGATCCCGGCCGAGACGCACCACTACCGCCTGGCGCCGATTGCCATGGCGCCGCTGCGGCAGGCACCGCGCCCGCGTCTTCGGCGGCTGCTGCGGCCGGCCGGCGAGGCGCTGACGCCGACCGAGGCCGAGACCCTCCTGCGCAACGCCCGCGCCGCCCTCGAGCAGGGCGTCCCCGAGCACCCCGGGCCGTACCGCTCCGGCGATCCGCGCTGGCCGCAGTGGATCGACTGGTATGGCCGCGTCGCCGGCGACATCACCTCACGCACCGGCTCGCGCCTGGCCTCGGCCGGCCGCGCCGCCATCCTGACCGGCGATGCGGCGGCCATCGACGCCGCGCGGAAGCTCCTCGTGGCAGCCTGCGCCTGGGACCCCGACGGCGGCAGCAGCGCCCGCCACGGCGACCTTCAGGCCGCCTCGCTCCTCCAGGGCATGCTCTGGTGCTACGACGCCTGCGCCGGGAGCCTCTCGGCCGCCGAGGCCGCCACCGTCGAGGCGGTGCTCAAGACACGCATTCAGCAGTTCGCCGGGCACCTCTCGCCATTCCGGATGAACCCGTCGCAGAATCACCCCTGGCGTCAGACCACGGCCGTGGCCGAGGCGGCCCTCGTCATGATGGGCGTCTTCCCCGAGGCCGAGGAGTGGCTCGACGTCGCCTGCCACGCCTGCGCCTACCGCATCCTCCCCAGCATGGGCTTCGCCGGCGAGAACCAGGAGGGACTCTCCTACTGGAGCTACGGCGTCAGCATGCTGGCTGACCTGGCCGACCTCATGCGCTTCCTCGGCGGCGTCGACCTCTACGACCACCCCTGGCTGGCGAGCACCTGCCGCTTCCCGATCTACACCGCCCCGCCGGGGGGCTATGCGATCAGCTTCGCGGACAACTCCGATCGCGGGAATGCCTCCCTGCGCGGCCCCTACGGCACCAGCCTGGCCGGACGCCTGGGCGAACGCGTCGGCGACCCCTACGCGCTGTGGTACGCCAGCCGCTCCGCCGCCGGCGTGACGCCGCGCCCGCCGGCGGACCTGCCGCAGTCGGTCTTCTATCCGTATATAGGCTACGCCCTCTTCAACACCTGCCTCAGCGAGGGCCGCGAGAATGTCTCCGTCGGGCTGCGCTGCGGGCCCTACTACGCCGGCCATCAGCACGACGACAACAACGGCTTCGCCATCCATGCCTACGGCGACAAGCTGGCCGTCGACGGCGGCTACTACGACTGGTACGGCAGCCCGCATTTCAAGGCCTACTCGATGCGGACGCTGGCGCACAACACCCTCCTGGTCGATGGCGAGGGCCAGGTCCCCCGGACCGGCGGCCGCCTGGCGGAGTCCTTCGACTCGCCGGGCATCGGCTGGACGGTCGGCGACGCCTCGGATCCATCCATCTACGGCGGCCGCCTGCGGCGTTTCGAGCGCCGGCTGCTGTTCCTCAAGCCCGACGCGGTGGTCATCCACGACCTGGTCGAGGCCAGCGCGGCGTCGGCGCGGCTGGATTGGCTGCTGCACGCCCACACCACGGAGGCCTTCCCCTGCGACGCCGCCGCGGGATCCTTCCAGATCGAGCGGCCGAACGCCGCCCTGCAGGGCCGGTTCCTGGCGCCGGCCGGGCTGACTATGGCGGTCACACAGAGCTTCACCATCGGACCGCAGCAGAAGCGCGCCTCGGTGTTCCTGCCGTGGGATGAGGTCCAGCCCGAGTGGACCCTGACGGCCAGTGCGCCGGCGGCGCCGCGGCAGGAGTTCGTGGCGGTGATGGTGGTGCATCGTCGTGGTGACGGCGTGACCGCCGCGCCGGCGCTGGTGCGGCCGCTCGCGAGCGACGCCGGCTGGGGCTGCGAGATCGAGCGCCCCTACGGCCGCTGGCGGGTGCTCCTGCGCCGCCAGGGCGCCGACGGGCCGATGGCCGCCGACGGGCTGCAGAGCGACGGCACTGCCGCGGCGGTGCTGGTGGACCCGTCCGGCGCGGTCGCCAATGCCTTCATGGCCGGCGGCAGGAGCCTCACCCACGAGGGCAACGCGCTCCTGAGCCGCCCGGCGCCGTCTGACGCGGCCTTGGACGAAGGCGTCCAGCCGGCGGCCCTGGAGGCCGTGATGGCCTTCGACGACCGCGAACTGCCGGTGGCCGGGCTGCGCCGGAGCCTCCCCGACGGCGACCTCAGCGTCTGGTGGGTGACCCTCGACCTCCCCGAGGCCTACCGCGGTGATCTCGAGATCGAGGGCTGGACCGGCGCCCTGCCGCCGCAGGTGCGCCTCGGGCCGATGGCCTTCACCGGCATCCGCCACGA
>JAAYZO010000676.1 GCA_012514865.1 Lentisphaerota bacterium
CACGGTCACCGATGGACCCTACGAGAAGGTCTACGGCCGCGTCGCCGTCTGGTCGCTCGGCAAGGACAGGAAGAACGACCTCGGCGCCGATGGCGACATCAATAGCTGGCGTCAGTGAGGCCTTCGGGCAAGTAGGTCCACGGCGCTGGCGGAGGCCGTCCTGGGCACGCCAATCTCCCGATTGGCAGGACCGGAGCCACTCGGGAGAGTGGCGATCCCAGGGGGAGCCGAGCCGACGCTCGGCGCTCCCAGGCGAGCGGCTGGGGGCAGCCGCCACGACAGCGGGGACACCGGCGCCGGGCGCCGGATATGGCACGGCGAAACATCGCTGGAGGTACCTCCCGCGGTCTTTCGGCCTGGCGCCCTGAAAGGGTATCATTCATCAGCCCAGGGCAACGCCCTGGGAAATCGGACATGCCCGGTCGCAGGCTGAAAGTCTGCGACAAGAACCGTGCGCGTCACACCGCCATGTTTCAGACGAGATGAATCCCCGGCGCTCGGGAGCGCCGGGCAGAACACGGCGAAACACCGCCTGCAGCGCCCTCCCCGTCAGAGTACCGGCCTTGGCCAGACATGTGCCGCGCGCCTTCAGGCGGATCTACCTCCGCTGGCCGTTCCCTGCCAGTGACGGAAGCTCCGATTTAAGGGAGACTTACGGCTTTGCCGTCGATCTCCCGTTGGTGCGGCGGGCTGGTCAGCCCGCCGGGCAGCACAGACAGCCATCCCAGGTTCGTCTAAAGATCATCCTCGTCGAATGGCCCCAGACCGAGGAGACGATCGGCATCCAGGCGTCGCGCCAGCCGCACCGCCGAAAGCTGGGAGCCCTGCTCCAGGCAGCGGGCCACGACCTGCCACAGCGCCCGCCGGCCCCTCAGCGCTCCCGCCCAGTGCCGCCGTGATCCCCAGGCGACGCGCCATCTCCAGAACCGTCAGCACCGCGCCGAAGCACCCTGCCGCAGGTCGACATCCGCCGACACGCTGGCCAGATCGCACAACGGGCAGCGCCTCTTCAGCGACCCGCCTGAGTCCATCGACAGGCCCTGCCCCCCGCTCTGACGCAGGTTCCGCGCCGCGCTCCGCGCGTCAGGACCGCCGCATAGGATCCGCCGCGCGCCAGCACGACGACTCCGCAGGCCCCCGCCGCACCCCGTGGAAACAAGGGCGCACTCTTTTTTTCACGGCCTATTGACAGAGCACCAAGACGATTCCATAGTTCGGTAACGGTCTTTAGGAAGGGGCCGAATGAGTTATGAGAGAGGTGCTGGGATTCATGAATAGACCTACCCGTGGTGCGATGCGCCAAGCCATCCTCGCCTGCGTCGGAGCACTCTGCGTGCTCGCCCAGACCGCGGTCGCGGATTTTACACCCACGACGTTCTCCGTCTCGACGCTTAGTGAGTCGGCACCCTATTACGATACGGACTCTTCAGGCTATGTGAGCACCTCGATGTTCGGAAGCTACTGGCGGTCTTTAGTTGGTATGCCAGGCTCACCTCTTCCTTATATTGCTGTTGGATTTGCCCTACCGGGACCAACGGATCCTATCGTGACGGGAGCGGTTGTTGACTCTCTTACCGTGCCGTTCTTCGTTGATGAGGATACTGCAGGGATCTCCATGAGGTTTCGGCTGGTGAACGACATGACCTTGGTAAGCCCAGACTTGACGGCCCCCAATATGTCCAGCGTCGTGGCAACATTTGTCTCTCCCTCAGACTGGCCTTCGATTGCCGAGGTAACTCCTGATGGAAGCGTCCTTAGTAGCTTGAGCCGTCAATGGTCAGGGACTCTCCTGTACGGCCGTTCGTACTGGTTGGTCGTGGACCAAGTTGACACCCTTGATGGTACAGCTCACGCCAACTGGTACTTCAGCGAGATCGAGACGTAAGATCCATTTGTCTACACTGAATACGGCGACGCGGTTTCCGGTTATCCCCTGCATACGATCACTGGCTCCGGCGCAGCCCCGGCCTACTCGCTGACCTTCACGACGGTCCCCGAGCCCTCGGCGGGGGGGCTCCTGGCGCTGGCTGGCGTGGTCGGCCTCTGGCGGCGCCGGCGGCGCGCCTGAGGGGTTCGCCGCCCCGATCGCTCGCCGTCCCAAGGCCGCCTCGCTCGAGGCGGCCTTGGTGTTTCCACCGCCGCACTGGCGCGGGGCACGTAGGTCCACGGCGCCGGCGGAGGGCCGTCCTGGGTACGCCAATCTCCTGATTGGCAGAGCCGGAGCCACTCGGGAGCGTGGCGCTCCTGGGGGGAGAGCGGCCGACACGGCCGCCGCTACAGGGGAGCGGCCGGACA
>JAAYZO010000677.1 GCA_012514865.1 Lentisphaerota bacterium
ACGACCTGCGCATTACGAATGCGCTGCTCTACCACTGAGCTACGCTGGCCGACGCCGTGTTGCCGAAGAGCAATCACGGGCGCTCACTATAGAATGGGAACAGGCCTTGTCAAGGCCGTCACCAGGCGCTTTGGCAGCCACGCCGCCGGGCCCGGCAGGGAGATGGATGAGGCGACGAGGCGCGGGGGAAGGGCCGTACGACCGCGAAGCATGTGAAGAGAGGGGTAGGAGAACCACGGATGGACACCGATGGACACGGATGGGGAGGGGATGCTACCGCAGAGGACGCGGAGGTACGCAGAGGGGGAGAGGAGGGGAGTGAAGAGGGCGGGTACGCCCGTGCGTCGGTGCGTCAGGAGACGGTTCGTCTGCGGAGCCGGGAGTGGGCGCCACGAGCCGAGTGGCGCTCTCTGGTGTAGCGGCGGCTGTCCCCAGCCGCTCCGTCGGATGTGGCATGCGCATCCCTGCGCATGTTACCTGGCGCGGCCCGCGGCGGCGCCGTCCACTCCGTCCACTCTGTCCACAATGTCCACACCGTCCACCTTCCCGCCGCCGCCGCCGCTGCCGCGCTCCCGCAGAGTGGCACAGGCGTCTCGCCTGTGGTGGCGGCGCCGCCGCCGTACCCGCCCGGGATCGCCACTCTCCCGAGTGGCTCCCCGCCTGCCAATCAGGAGATTGGCGCACCCGGGGTGCCCCGGACACAGGGGACTCAGGGGACACATGGCGGATAGTCGGCGGTCTCTCTCAGAGTCCGGAGTCCGGAGTCCGGAGTCAGTAGTCCCGTGGTCCTTCCCCCTTCCCTCATCCGTGGGCTCTCTTCCCCTCCATCGCTGGACGTTGGGCGTTGAGCGTTCAGCGTTGAGCGTTCCCGCCGCCGTCCCCTGTCGATCCCTATCGATCCCTATCGATCCCTGTCGACTCCTGCCGTCCCCGGCACACGTCGCCCTTGGACGTTGGGCGTTGAGCGTTCAGCGTTTCCTCTTCCGCCGCCTCGGCAGCCGCAGCCCCGTCCCTCCACCCTTCCATCACGCCAAGTCGTCAGTGCTGCGCCGGGCTGTCCGGCGCTCGCAAGTGCCACGGCCGGTGCTATGGTGGGCGGGTTTGTCTCCGGCACCATCGTCCAGTCCGGCCCGGCGTCGTTGGACGCGGGCCGTGTCGACTCGGGCAGAAAGGAAGCCCATGTCACATGCGATCTGGGCACTCGTCGCGGCGTTGCTGTTCGCCGTCGGCGCGGCTCTGGGTATGAGGCGTCGTCGTCCGGCTTGCGCGCCTGCCGCGGCGGTGCCGCCGAAGCAGGCGCCTGCACCCAGTCCTGCCTCGGCAGCGCCGGCGCCGGCGGCCAGTCCTGCGCCGGCAGCGACCCCCCGTTCTGCCGCTGGCGCAGCGGGCAAGGGCGCCACCCCCGCGGCCCGGGCTGCGGCGAAGCCGGCCCCGGCAGTGGCGGTGGCGGCCGAGCCTGCCGCGGCGCCGGCGCCGGCCGCCGACGAGACCCCGACGACCGTCACCGAGTGCGTGCTCAGCATGAGCATCTCCTGTGAAGAGTACATCCTGCAGAACCTCTCCCAGATGGCCGGGGCGCCCCTCCCGGCGGACCAGCGCGAGACCCTCCGACGGCTCGTCGAGGAGACTGACGACAAGCTGGCGCGTCTGCGCGCCGCCCGTCGCCGCCACCGCGGCGAGGAGCTGGTGCGGCTCTCGTGGGGGCAGCTTCCCGAGGTCGACCTCCCGGTCGTCCAGGCCAACGCCGGCGTCGAGCAGGTGCGCAGTCACGCCATCCGCCAGACGGAGGTCATGATCGACTTCTACCGCAAGGTCGCTGCCACCGTGCAGCGGCCCTCGCTGAAGAGCCTCCTGGTGAACCTCGCCCTCGACGGGCAGCGCCACCTGGCCGTGATCGGCCAGACCGCCGCCTGACGCCCTGTCGTGTGGCGGCGGCTGTTCCCAGCCGCTCCGGGGGAGGGGCACTCAACCGCGAATGGAGCGAATTGTGCGAAAGGGAGAGGGAATTCCACCGCAGAGGACGCGGAGTAACGCAGAGGGGGAGCGGGAGGGGAGTTAACCACGAAAGGCACGAGAGGCACGAAAGGGAAGAGGGGGAGAGGGCGCGTACGCCCGTGCGCCGATGCGCCGGCAGACGGTGCGCTGATGGGACTCCCGGACTCCGGGCTCCTCCGGCGACGACGGTCGCCGGAGGGGATGTGGCGTGCGCATCCCTGCGCATGGCTTCCTGCTCCGGTCTTCGGCGCCGTCCACCTCCGTCCATCCTGTCCACAATGTCCACCCCGTCCACACTCCCGCCGCCGCCCCTCTGGGATCGCCACACTCCCGAGTGGCTCCGGCGACTGGAGTCGGCCGGGGTGGCGGCTATGGTACGCGCCGTGCGCGAAGCTCCCTCCTGGAAAGGCTCGTGGCGCCTATGTCAGACGCGATCCTCGCGGTGGATGCCGGCGGCTCGAAGTGCGATGCGGTCCTGATCGACCTTGCCGGTCGACTGCTCGGCCATGGCACCTGTCGCCAGCCAGGCCTCGGCGGTCGGACGCCCAAGGCCATTGCCGCGGCCGTCGGGCAGGCCCTCGTCACCGCCGATTTTGACACCCTGTACCTGGTCGGCCTCTGGAACGCCGCCGACTGGGCCGGCGCCGATGGCACCCGCCCGCGGCGCTGCGAGATGGTCCCCTGGAGCGAGCCCAGCACGGCCCTGGCTCAGGTCGGGCTCGAGGTCGGCTGCGTCCTCCTGGCCGGCACCGGCGCCTTCGCCCATGCCCGCCTCGCCGACGGCCGCACCTGCCACCTCGACGGCTTCGGGCCCCTCCTCGGCGACTTCGGCGGCGGCTACCACGTCGGCCGGCTGGCGCTGAATGCGGTGGTTCGTTCCGACTGGCACCCGCGCCATCGCACCATCCTGCGCGAGCGCATCCTGGAGCGCTTCGGCGTGGCGGCACCGGTGGGCCTCATCGGCCTCGACCTCTTCGGTAAGGACCGCTCGGTCGTCGCCGCCCTGGCGCATCTGGTCAACGACGAGGCCGAGCACGGCGACGCCGTGGCGCGGTCGATCCTCATCGAGGCGGCCGGGGCTTTGGCGGAGACCTTCGGCGACCTGGTCGCGGTCATGGACCTCGCCGCTGCCGACCTGACCGTGGTCGGCACCGGCAGCCTCATCCGCTGTTCCGACCTCTACTGGCAGACGCTCGTCGGCCATATCGCTGCCATGGCGCCGCGCCTGCGGCCGTGCCGGCCGCGTCAGCCACCGGTGGTCGGCCTGGCCACGCTCGGCCTGCGCCAGGCCCTCGGGCCGTCGGCCGGACCGGCCATCGAGGCCCTTCGACAGGTCGCCCTGCCGCCGCCGGCCGCTGCCGGCGCGGCGCCTGGCTCGGCCGCCACCCAGCCGATGCCGTGGGTGCCTGCCAGCCCGGTGGAATGGGCCGGCAGCCGCGCCACCGGAGCCGCCCGCACCGCCACCACCGAGAATGCCTGAACCTCAAGGAGATTCCATGGACGTCATCCCGCGCTACACCCAGGCCGCCCGCGAGGTTATCGCCTTCCTCGAGACCACGCAGCACGACGCCATCACCGCCGCCGCCAAGGTCGTCGTCAAGGCCCTCCAGAACGGCGGCACCGTGCACTGCTCCGAAATCGGCCATGGCACCCAGGGTGACTTCATCGGCCGCGCCGGCGGGCTCCTCGCGGTGCAGCCCTTCACCTACGCCTTCTCGGTCAACAGCCCGATGCCCGAGTGCCGCCGCAAAGCCCACCCGGCCGACCCCGATGCCGACCTCCACCGCGTCCGCGCCGCTCTCGACCACAGCGCCCTCCGCGCCGGCGATGTCATGCTCGTCGCCTCGGTCTCCGGTCGCAACCGCGCCCCGATCGAGCTGGCCCTGGCCTGCCGCGAGCGCGGCATCCGCGTCATCGCCTTCACCTCCATGGCCTACACCGTGAAGGTCGCCTCGCTGCATCCCACCGGCAAACGCCTCTTCGAGGCCGCCGAGCTGGTCATCGACTGCGGCGCGCCCTACGGCGATGCCGGCGTCGAGGTCCCCGGCTATGACATCCCGCTCATCCCCCTCTCCGGACTCGGCATGCTCACGGCCGGCTGGATGCTCTGGGGAACCGTCATGGAGATGATGGCCGCCGCCGGCACGCCCGCCAGTGTCTTCCGCAGCCTCAACAGCGAGGGCGGCACCGCCTTCAACGACGAGAGCCGCAAGCGCTACAACGAGAAGGGGTACTGAACCATGAGCGCCCGCGCCTACTTCGATCGCGCCATCGCCGCGCTGCAGCAGGTCGCCGAGACGCAGTCCGACGCCCTGGCGGCCGCCGCCGGGCTGATGGTCGACGCCATCGTCGACGGCAAGGCCCTCTACGCCTTTGGCGCCACGCACTCCTTCATGATCGCGGAGGAGCTGGTCTACCGCACCGGCGGCCTGATGCTGGTCAACCCGATCTACCCGCAGGGCATGAACCTGGCCGTGCGGCCGGTGCCGGCCACCTCGCAGCTCGAGCGTCTCCCCGGCCTCGGCGCGGCCCTCCTGGCGCAGGTCCCGATCGCTGCCGGCGATGTGGTCATCGTGGCCTCGACCTCGGGACGCAATGCCGTGCCGATCGACCTCGCCCTCGCCGCCCGCGCTGCCGGCGCCCGCGTCATCGGCATCACCGCTCTGGACTACACCCGCCGGGTCTCCAGCCGTCATGCCGCCGGGAAGAAGCTCATCGACGCCTGCGACGTCGTCATCGACAACGCCGCGCCCTACGGCGACGCGGCCGTCGCCATCGACGGCTTCCCCCAGCCCGTCGGGCCGCTGTCGTCGGTGACCGGCTGTGCCATCGCCAACGCCCTCGTCGCCGAGACCGTCGCCCGCCTGGTCGACCGTGGCTGCGAGCCGCCGGTGTTCATGAGCGCCAACGTCGACGGCGGCGACGCCTACAACGACCGCCTCATGAAGGCTAACGCCCACCGCATCCACTACCTCTGAGCCGCGCCGGACCGGCTGCCCCGCACCCCGGAGCAAACGGCCCATGGAGCACACGGATCACACGGAAGGGGAGGAGGATTCTACCGCAGGGGGCGCGGAGGAACGCAGCGGGGGAGCGGAGGGGAAGGGGATGCTACCACGAAGGGCACGAAGAGCACGAAGGGAGAGAAGAGGGGAGTGTCTCTCGCCAAGCCGCCAAGAGCGCCAAGAAGAGGGGGAATGGGGAGGGAAGTTAACCACGAATGGCACGAAGGACACGAACGGAAGAGGGAGGGGGAAGAGAACCACGGATGGACACCGATGGACACGAATGGGGGGAAGAGGGCGAGTACGCCCA
>JAAYZO010000678.1 GCA_012514865.1 Lentisphaerota bacterium
GGCAAGGTGGCCCTGGTCACCGGCGGCGGCGTCGGCATTGGCCAGGCGATCGCGCAGGCCCTGTCGGCCGCCGGCGCCACGGTGGTGGTGCACGCGCACCAGCACCTCGCCGCGGCCGAAGCGCTGGCGCGGTCGCTGGAGGCCGCCGGCGGCAAGGCCGCGGCCATCGGCGCCGACCTGACCGACCCGGCGCAGTGCCGGTCGCTGGTCGACGGCGTCGTGGCGCGTTTCGGCCGCCTGGACATCCTGGTCAACAACGCCGGCGTCCTTGCCGACGGTGTCGTGTCATTCCTGAGTGACGCCCAGTGGGACCAGGCCCTGCGGCTGAATCTGACGGCGCCGTTCTACCTGACCCGCGCCGCTTCGATGGTCATGGCGCGTCAGCGTTGGGGCCGCGTCGTCAACATCATCCGACGCCGGCCGCATGGGCTCGGCGAACCGCTCCAACTACGCCGCCGCCAAGGAGGGCCTGGTCGGCTTCACCCGCTCCATCGCCCGCGAGCTGGCGGGGGTGGGCGTCCGCGCCAACGCGGTCAGCCCGGGCTTTGTGGAGAGCGCCATGACCGCCGGGATCAAGGACGCCAAGCGCAAGGACATCCTGCGTGAGATCCCGGTGCGTCGTCTCGGTCGGCCGGACGAGGTGGCGGCGCTGGTGGCCTTCCTCTGCAGCGACGCGGCCGACTACATCACCGGCCAGGTCATCAGCATCGATGGCGGCCTGTTCATGGGCTGAACGCCGGGCTCACGGTGCCAGCGCGGCGGCGACGCGGTCGAGGATGCAGTCGGCGGCGGCGCTCTTGCTGAGCAGCGGCAGTGGCGTGATCGAGCCATCGCGCGCCAGGATCGTGATGCGGTTGGTGGCGACGGCGAAGCCGCTGCCCGGCTCGGTGACATCGTTGGCGCAGAGCAGATCGCAGCCCTTGCGGCGCAGTTTGTCGAGGGCGTGCGCCTCGACGTGGTCGGTCTCGGCCGCGAAGCCGACCAGGAAAGGCCGCCGCGGCAGCGCCCCGAGGGCCGCCAGGATATCCGGGGTCCGGCGCAGCGGCAGGGTCGGATCCTCCGCCACCCCCGCTGCGGTCTTCTTGATCTTCTGCGCGGCGACCTGCCGCGGGGCGAAGTCGGCGACGGCAGCGCAGAGGATCGCCGCCGCCTGGGCCGCGATGCGCTCCAGGACCGCCTGGTGCATCTGTGCCGCACTGCGCACCGGCACCGCCTCCAGGCCCGGCAGGGCCGGCACGGCCACCTGCAGGGGGCCATGAACCAGCGTCACCGCGGCACCGCGCCGCCAGGCCGACAGGGCCAGGGACAGGCCCATGAGGCCGCTGGAGCGGTTGCTGAGGAAGCGCACCGGGTCGATGTCCTCGACGGTCGGTCCGGCGGTCACCAGGATGCCCTTGCCGGCCAGGTCGGGCCGGGTCACGGCCGCCGCGACGGCCTCGGCGACCGCCTCGGGGCCGGCCAGCCAGAGGGGCGCCACGCCGCCGCCGAGGAGCGGCAGGGCCGCCGGGACGACCTCCCAGGCGGCCGCGCCGGCAGGACGCGGCCCGGGCCGCGCCGGCGCGGACGCCGTTGGCACCGACACCACCGGCACTCCCGCCGCACGCCGATGCGATACCAGCGCCGCCACCGCCGGCGGCAACGGCACGGCGCAGGGCGCCAGCAACGCGACGTCTGCCGCGGGCGGCGCGTCGAGGAAACCCACCGGCGCCGCGCAGAGACTCGACCAGAGGTCAGCACAGGAGGCCGCGGCGGGAGTCGACAGGATGGGCAGCACGGCCCACTCACGGCGCCGCAGGGCGGCAATCAGAGACGGCACCGCGCCCTGACCGGGACCGGCACCGATGACCAGCAGGACGCGCACGTCACCCACCTCGCCTTGATACCCCCGACGCGAAAACGCGTCTCAGCGCTCCGCCGAGCCGCCCTCGGCCTCGCTGATCAGCTCGTCGAGGACCTCGAGGACGCCCTGAGACTCGGTCTGGACCAGCCGTCCGAAGGCCTGGGCGTCGCGCAGGTTCGGGCTCTCGATAATGTTCTGCCCCAGTCGGATGAGGTTCTGCACCGAGGTCAGGCACTCGCTGCGCAGGCGGGTCAGCACGCGCAGGTTGCTCGTGCGCAGGGTCTGCGCCTGCCGGCGGGCGTTCATCAGGTCGCCATTCTCATGGTGGCGTGCCAGGGCGCGTTCGAGGGTGCCGACCAGCTCGCTGACGTTGAAGGGCTTGAGGAGGTACCCGAAGGCGCCGGCGCCGACGGCCTCGATGGCGGTCTTCTGGGAGGGCAGCCCGGTCAGGATGACGTACTCGGCGTGCGGATGGGAGGCCTTCAACTGCCGCATCAGCTCGATGCCGTTCATGTTGCCGCCGCCCTCGTGCAGGCCGATGTCGATGATGGCCACGGCGAAGGACTGGGTCCTGGACAGCTCCAGGGCCTCCTCGCCCGAAGCCGCCGCCATGGGGTCGTAGCCACGCAGGCGCAGGAGGTCCGAGAGGACCTTGCGCAGGCTGTTCTCGTCGTCGACCACGAGAACCCGTCGACTGTCTGACACTGCCGTCTCTGGCATGGGGCACCCCCTGCGTGCTGCCGGCCGTCGCCGTTCGCGGGGCTCCGTGCGGCACCAACCCGTCGTCAACGCTCACCCACCCGGCGGGGCGTTTTGTCGTACAGTATATCCCGATAGAGGTGCTGGCGCAACGCCGCAATGCCAGCGAACGCCTATCAGACGGGCCGATACGGTGCGGCAAGGCCGTTGCATTGGGGCAGGCGCGGGGCTATGCTCTGGGGCGGTCGGCGTGGGCGGTCCCGAAGGCGACCTGGAGGTGCGGATGCAGGAGCGTCAATTGCGCGAACTCAGCGGGCTGATCCTGCAGGCGCGGAACCCTCAGGAACTCGAGGATCTTCTGCAGGGCCTCCTGACGCCGCAGGAGCTGGACGAGATCATCCTGCGCTGGCGGCTGCTGGTACGCCTGATGGCGGGCACGCCGCAGCGTGACATCAGTCAGGAACTCGGCATCAGCCTTGGCAAGATCGCCCGCGGGTCGCGCCTGCTGAAGTACGGCCCCCCGAAGTTCCGCCGTCTGGCGCAGCGGCTCTACGAAGAGCGCGAGAGGCCGTCATGAGTGCGACCCCCGGGAACAGCCCGAGCGGCCGGCTGATCTACGCCGGCAGCGAGACCTGTGCCGACCTCGCCTACGGCAGCGGCTTCCTGGCGCCGGATCCCTTTCTGTGGTACGAGATCCCGGGTGAGAGCGGCCTGGTGGTGAGCATCCTCGAGCTGGGCCGGGCTCGCAACGAGGCCCGCCCCGGCCTGCGCATCCGGTCCTTGGAGGAGGCCCGCCGGGCCTGGGGCGTGCCGGCGGCGCAGCGTTCGCCGGCGGCGCTGATTGCCGGCCTGGCGCGGGCGAGCGGCGTGCGGCACTGGGCGGTCCCGGGTGGCTTTCCGCTCGGCCTGGCGCGTGAGCTGGGCCGGCGCCGGCTGCGTCTGGAGACGCGCGAGCCCTTCGCGCCGGAGCGCGAGTGCAAGACCGCGTCGGAGATCGCCGAGATCCGCGCCGGCGTGCGGCTGGCCGAGGCCGGCCTGGCGGCGGGCCTGGAGGTCCTGGCCGCGGCGGCGATCAGGCCCGACGGCTGGCTGACCTGGGAGGGCCGCACCCTCGACGCCGACACCCTCCGCGGCGAGATCGTGGCACGCATCGCCCGCCTCGGCGGCACCGCCGCCCGCACCATCACCGCCGCCGGTGTGCACGGCGCCGACCCCCATGACATGGGCAGCGGCCCCATACCCGCCCACGTGCCGATCGTCATCGACATCTTCCCGCGCGTCGACCGCAGCGGCTACTTCGGCGACCTGACCCGCACGGTGGTCAAGGGCCGCGCCACGACGGCCGTCCGCCGTGTCTACGAGGCCGTCCGCCATGCCCAGGAGGCGGCCCTGGCGATCCTGGCGCCGGGCCTGACCGGCCAGGCCGCACAGCGCGCCGCCGAGGCGGCCCTCGAGGCCGACGGCTTCCCCACCGACCTCTCCGCCGACCCGCCGCGCGGCTTCATCCACAGCCTCGGGCACGGCCTGGGCCTGGAAATCCACGAGAGCCCGGGGCTGAACAGCCGCAACAGCCGGCCCCTGCAGGCCGGCCACGTCGTCACGGTCGAGCCGGGGTACTACGACCCCGCCTGGGGCGGCATCCGCCTCGAGGACGTCGTCGTGATCACCGCCGACGGCTGCGAAAACCTGACCACCGCCCCGAAGGTCCTGGAGATCCCCTGACGGATCTTCCTCCACTGGCCGTTACCTGCCAGTGACGGAAGCTCCGATTTACGGGAGACTTACGGCTTTGCCGTCGATCTCCCGTTGGTGTCACCAGGGGCCTTCCGCTGGCGGTGAGTCCGGCGCTGTGCGGGCAGTTTCCTGTGCGTGTCGGGTCCCGGCGCGGTCCGCTCGAGTGACGGCAGCAGGGCAGGCAGGTCGATGCCGGCAGCCGAGAGCAGAGCCTGCGTGGAGCTTCGGGATTGCGAGAGCTTGGCGATCTGCGCGGCGGCTGGCGGCAGGGGGACACCGGGGACACCTGGGGACCGCAGGGCCCCCAGACTTGAGTCCCTTGAGTCCCTTGAGTCCCTTTCCGGCGGACTCGAGCCCCCAAAGCGCGGAGACACCAGGGAACGGCGGCCCATCACGGGGGGCCATGCGCAGCGATGCGCATGCCACCTCGGGTCGGATCCAGGGCTGTCCGAAAGTCCGGTTCTGGCACCCCTTCAGGGTGCGTGGTTCGTGGATTCGCGCTTCCGGGGGTCGTGCTACGCGCGACCCCCGGCTACGATCTGGCACCCCTTCAGGGTGACCAGGTGAGCACTGACGCGATCTTCGATCAGCCCTGGGTCGGGTCCGGCGCTTCGGCCGGGGTGGGCGGGGGTGCGGTTCAGTTGCGGGTGTGCTCGAGGCGTCGGCGCAGGCGGTCGGCCTCGGCCTTGTCGCCGTTGTTCTCGAGGGCCTGCAGCAGGATGCGCTGGAGGGCGTCCGCCGGCAGGGGCACGCCGGGCTGGTTCTCGAGGGAGCGGAGGTAGCGTTTGAGGAAGCGCACCGCCTCATCGGTCTGCTTGGTCTCGCTGGTCAGGTCGAGGTAGGCAGCGAGGAGCCCGGCGAGTTTCTGGCCCTCGCGTCTCTGGTCTCGCAGGAGTGCCTCGAGGTGCTCGCGGGCCTTTCGGAAGTCGCCGCGGTCATAGGCGGCGCGGACCTGTTCCGAGACCAGAGCGCGGGCGAGGTCGTCGCGGTCGCGGTCGAGGGTACGGACATTGCGGCGGAGGACGCGTTCAGCGCCCTCGGCGTCGCCGAGTCGTCGCAGCGCCTCGGCCTGTCGGGCGCCGATGCCGGCGACGATGTCGGGGTAACTCCTGAAGGCGGTGGCCTGTCGGGCCAGGAGGTCGGCGAGGCCGCGCCAGTCCGCGGCGGTCTCGTGGCGCCGGGCCAGCACGCGCCAGGGCAGCTCGTACCGCGGCGACGACGCCAGGCAGCGTTCGGCGAGCCGTTCCGCGGCGGTGTCGAAGCCGAGCTGCTGCAGGACCATCGCCAGGCGGCCGAGGCGGGCCACGGCGCTGTAGGCCTCGTCGTGCAGGGCGCGGTCGCAGAGGAAGCCGACCTCGTGGTCGGTCAGCGGCTGGTTGGTCTGCGGGTTGGTGGCAACGCCGACGGCGTACTTGTCGTAGGCATAGCGCCCGACGTCCATCTCCCAGTTCTCCGGGGTCTTCATATAGCCGAACCAGGCGTGGGGTCCGCGCCGGCCCTCGCCGACGAAGAGCAGCGCCGGCACGCCCCAGGCGCGGGCCGCGAGCACCGCGAAGTAGGCCTGGTCGACGCAGATGCCGCCCTGCTCGCGGATGGCCGCGAGAGTGTAGGCGCCGTGCGGCCACTGGTAGGCGGCACGCTGCAGCCGGGCCTCGTCGTAGCGGATGTCGAAGAAGTTGCGGTCCCAGCGTCCTGGGCGGACCTCATCGCGCACCCAGCGCAGCTCGGACAGGGGCACGGGGGTATCGACCACCTGCGTCAGGGCCGTCACCGAGAGTCGCCGGTAGGGCAGCCCCGAGCGGCGGCGGGCGAAGAGGTCGCGGGCGTCGTCGTAGCGTGCTGTGATCGGGTCGTCGAGGCGTGGCGGCGGGCCGCCCATCTGCGGGTGGAGCGGCCGGCGGGGCTGGTCCCAGACCAGTGCCAGGGCGAGGATAAGGCGGCGGTACTCGTCACGGCCGGCGGGGTCGTGGTCGAAGAGCGCCTCGACGACGCCGTAGAGGCCGCCCCAGTCGTCCTCGGCAGTCAGCAGGTCGAGGACCTCCTCGAGGTCGTCATCGCGGCCGAGGAGCCAGGCCAGGGGCTCGCGCCGGAAGGCCCGGCCGGCGGCGCCGTCGCGGACCTGGACCAGGAGCAGGAGGGCATCGGCGGCGCGCAGGAGCATCGGCAGCTCGCCCTCGGTGGGGACATCGCGGGGTGAGGTCAGGACCTTGCCGAAGACCCCGGCGAGGGTATCGAGAGCCGGCTCGAAGCGGCGTTCGACGAGGGCCTCCACGACCAGCTCCGCGTAGAGCGGCTGGGCATCCTGGGCCTTGGGGGCCTGCTGCAGTCGTCGCAGCACCTGATCGAAGCGCGGCTCGGCGGCGCCGGCCAGGGCGGCGGCCAGGGTCAGCAGGAGCGCCGCCACGCCGGTCAGGCCGGCAGCGCGGCAGGATGGCCGAGCGCGCCGAGGACGGCCGGCGGCGAGGCAGGGCGTGTTGTCGTGGGTCATGGTCTGACACCCGTATGAGACGTGGCGGTGGGACGCGCACGGCTCTGTCGCAGACGTTCAGCCTGCGATGCGTCTTGTCCGATGTCCCAGGGCCTTGCCCCGGGCTGATGAACGATGCCCTTTCAGGTCGCCGGAGCGGAGTCCCGCGGA
>JAAYZO010000074.1 GCA_012514865.1 Lentisphaerota bacterium
CAGGGCGGCGCCGTGGTCGGCCAGGAGGCGCGCTGGCTGCGCTGGCGCGACGAGGCCGAGGCACGGCTCCTGCCGGCCGAGGCCGGCGCCGCCGAGAGCGTCCTGTTGACGCAGGTCGACGGCTGGGCACGCCAGGCCGGCCTGACGGTGCAGAGCCTGCGGCCGCGCTGGCAGGAGATCAAGGGGCAGGGGAGCCGGCCGGAGCTCCAGGTGGTGGGCAGCGGCCCCATGGCGGCGGTGGCGCTGTTCCTCCACCAGGTCGAGACCAGTCCCCTGGCGGTGGCCGTCGAGCACCTCGTCCTGGCCGGCACCGGCAAGGCAGGCGCACCGCTGCGCCTCGAGCTGCGCCTGAGCGGGCTGTGCCAGGTGCCGGCGGCGGCGTCACCGGCGGCGCGGAGGGCCGAGCCATGAGGCGCCGTATCGTCATCATCCTGGCCAGCCTGAGCACGGCCTTCGCGGCCGGCCTTCCCGAGGCCTACCAGGTCATCGTGCAGCGTGACATCTTCAACCCCGGGCGCACGCCGGCCGCGGCTCGTCCTCGGGGGGAGCCCGTGGTGGCCGCCCCGGTGGCGTCCCCCGACCGCCTGAGTCTGATCGGTGTGGCCATCATCGACGGCCAGGCGCAGGCGCTGTTCGTGGGCTCGCGCCTGGAGTGGACCGGCCGGCGCCAGCCTGGCGACGAGCTGGCCGCCGGCCGCCTGGTGGCGGTCGACACCGCCGGCGTGACCCTCGAGACCGGCCCAGGCACGACCCTCCGGCTGCGCGTCGGCGAGTCGCTCACCGCCGCCGCCGGTGAGCCCTGGCGGCTCAGCGACGGCCCGCCGCCGGTCGCCACGATGGCGCCGGCGCCATCGGCGGACCGCCCGGCGCCCGCCGGCGGCGTCACCGCCGCGGCCTCGGCCGCGGCCCCGGCCGCGGCGGCTCCGGCCGCCGCCAGCAGCCCTGAAGACATCATCAAGCAGATGCGCGAACGCCGCAGACGGGAGTTGGCACCATGACCTCACGACTCATCCTGCTTCTGGCCCTGGTTCTCTCTCTCAGCCGGCCGCTCCTCGCCGCCCCTGAGCCCCCCGGCCCGGACGACGCCGGCGCGCCCGCCACCGCGGCGGCCGTCGACGAGGCCGCCCCCGAGGGCGAGGCCGCCCCGGAGGCGGCCGCACCGGCGGAGCCTCCGCCTGGCCCCGAGGGCGAGCCGGCGCCGGAGGGTGAAGCGGCCGCGGTCGAGGCGGCGGCCGCTATTGAGGCCGCTGTGGCTGAGGAGGTCGAGGGCGTCCCGGCGGAGGCCGCTCCGGCAGCGGCGGCAGTGGTACCTGCGCCCGCGCCGTCGAGCGCCGCCGCGCCGGCGCCGGCGGTGCTGCCGTCGGCGGTCTTCTCGCCGGCGCCGACCGACGAGGTCACGCCCGCCGGTGATCTGCGGCTGAACTTCCGGGCCGTCCCGGTCGACGTCGTCCTGGACTACCTCAGTCGCGCCGGCGGCTTCGTGATTGTGCGTGAGGCGCCGATCTCGGGGACGCTGGACATCGTCAGCCACAACCCGGTGACGCCTGACGAGGCCGTGGCCATCCTGCACCACGTCCTCGGCGATCAGGGCTATGGCGTGGTGCGCAACGACCGCCTCCTGCGCATCGTCCGCCGCGACGACGCTCGTCAGCGCAATCTGCCCGTCGTCTCAGGCAACGACCCGGCGGCCGTCCCGGCGACGGCCGAACTGGTGACGCATATCGTCTCGCTGCGCCACACCACGGCGGTGCGGCTGGTCGAGACCCTGAAGCCGATCCTGCCGACGCAGACGACCCTCACGGCCAACGCCGACAGCAATGCCCTCGTCATCACCGACACCCGCGCCAACATCCGCCGCATGCTCGAGATCATCCAGGCCCTGGACACGGCGGTCTCGAGCATCCTGGACATCGGCGTGATCCCCCTGCGCTATGCCGATGCCGTCGAGACTGCCGACCTTATTAATAAGGTATACGAAACGCCGACGTCGCGGAGTACCTCCCAGACGGCCACCAACCGCGGCGGCTTCATGGCACGCATGGCCGGCATCGGCGGCGCGCCGGGCGGTGCCGACGCCAGCCAGGCGGACACCTCGCGCGAGGCCCGCGCGACGGCGTCGTTCGTGCGCGCGGTGGCCGACCAGAATGGCAATGCCGTCGTCGTCACGGCCCCGAGCGAGGTCCTGGTACAGATCCGCGAGCTGATTCGGGAGTTGGACGCACCCACCGAGGACAGCACCTCGGTGCGGGTCCTGCCCCTGCGCTATGCCGACGCCACGGAGGTAGCCAACCACCTCGCCAGGCTCTACCCCGACACCACCAGCGCCAGCAGCCGCCAGAGCAGCCGCGCCCGTTTCTTCGGTCCAGGCGGCCCGATGGCCGTCGAGGGGGCATCGCGTGGTGCGGCGGGCAGTGCCAGCAGCCAGCGCAAGCTGGCCGAGGCGAAGGTCATCGCCGTGGCCGACACGCGCACCAACGCGGTCATCGTCAGCGCTTCGGCGACCAGCCTGGAGGAGATCACGCGGGTGGTCGCGGAACTCGATGCCACGCCGATCAACGTGCCGACGGTCCATGTCTACCAGCTCCAGAATGCCGATGTGAGCCGCACGAAGGAGATCCTCGAGAGCATGTTCGACGATCTGGAGAGCACCTCGGGGTCGCGTTCGTCGAGTTCCGGCCGTACGACCACCACCCGCAACGCCACCACCGGCACCGGCACCAGCACCCAAGGCCGCACGACAGCGCGGCCGGGCACCCGTTGAGCAGGAGATCGCGATGCACAGACCCTTCTATAGCATGACCGCACCGGTGCCCCACGGCAGGCCCACCGCGGCGCGTCACGGCCGGGCTCTGACGCGGCTCGTCGCCGTCGTCGCCGTCATGGGCCTCGCCGGCCTCGCCCCGGCGCAGGATGCCTCCGCGCCCGCCGAGGCACCCCGCTTCGTCCGCGGCGTCGCCGCCGCCCCGGTCGCGCCCGAGACCCGGTCCGGGAGTCCGGGCGACCTCGCCACGCCGGGTACCGCTGCCGAGGACCCGGCCGTGCCGCGCAGCCGCCGCCAGGCCCGCGTCGAGATCGACGAGGGCACCCGTACGCTCTTCGTCACCACCGACCCGGTCACCAACCAGCAGGTCCGCCAGGTCATCGATGCCCTGGAGCGCCCGGTGCCGCAGGCCCTGATCAAGGTCCTCTTCCTCGAGGTGACCCACACCAACGACCTCGACCTCGGTGTCGACTTCGCCCACAGCCGCACCACCGCCGACGGCGACCGCTCGGTGGTATCGTCGCTGTTCGGCGTCGCCGCCGAGAATCGCGGCGGCATCGTCACCATCCTCCAGAACGACCTGGAGGCGACCCTGCGGGCCCTGTCCGAGGTCGGCACCATGAACGTCCTCAGCCGGCCCTCGATCCTGGCCAGCAACAACCAGGAGGCTACCATCACCATCGGCCAGGAGGTGCCCTTCATCCGCAACAGCCGCATCACCGACGACGGCCAGACCATCAACACCATCGAGTACGAGGATATCGGCATCATCCTGACCGTGACCCCGCACATCGGCGCCGACGGCCTCATTGCCCTGGACGTCGCCCCCGAGATCTCGACGATCACCGGCGACACCGTGGCCATCTCCGATACGGTCAATGCACCGGTGTTCGCCAAGCGCTCGGCAGAGACCCACGTCCTGGTTCCCAGCGGCCGCACCGCGGTCATCGGCGGCCTCATGGAGGATCAGGAGACCACAAAGATCAGAAAGGTCCCCCTTCTGGGCGACATACCCTGGCTGGGCGGACTGTTCCGTCGGACCGTGACCTCGACGTCGAAGACCGAACTCCTGATCTTCCTGACGCCGACGCTGGTGGACAGCACCCAGGGCGTGGCGGCGATGGTCGGCGAGGCAGCCGGCGAGGCCGAGCTGGTGCCGCAGGCGATTCCGGCCGGGGCGCTGAGGCGTTACCTGGGCAGTCCTGATGAGGCCGTGCCGGCCGAGCCCTGACTCGAGTCATCCGCGGAGCCCGTCGCGTCGTCCATGATCCGCGGGCGCCGCACCGGCCGGGGCTGGAAAGCGCTATAGTGCCGGCAGTACAGGCCGCCCAGGCGGATGGGGCCGACCACGCGGGACTCAGGCAAGCCCCTCTGGGCCGTCACCTGAGCCCGCCGGCACAAGGAGGGCCCGCAGCCCATGCGTCGCAATGCCATTCTGGTCTACGGCCTCCTGGCGGCCCTCTGGCTGGGCATCCTGATCTGGCAGGCCGCCGAGCACCGCCGTCTGGCGCGGTCGTTGGAGGAGCGCCTGGGCAGCCGTGCCCACGACATTGCCACCTCGCTGGCGGTGGTGATCCGTTCCCAGCGCCGCCTGGGCGTGGTATCGCGGAACCGCCTTGAGGCGGCCCTGCAGGACCTGGCCCAGTCCAGCGAGCTGCTGGGCATCGCGCTGCTGAATCCGTCTGGCGAGACGGTGGCCGCCGGGGGTGAGAAGATCCCGGACGACCTCTCGGCGTTGCCGCCGGGCCAGTTCGTGCGCACGCCCGGCCGCTGGACCACGGCGGCGCTGGTCGAGCTGGGCGCCGAGCCGCCGCCGTCCTGGGGCCGCAGCCGGCGGTCGCCGCCCCCTGAGGAACTCGCCGAGAAGACTGCCTCGGCCGTGGTCTGGAGTCCCGACGACAGCGCGCCGCCGGGTGCGCCCGGCGAGGCGCCCGGGCGGCGTCTGCCGCCCGAGGGCGCGCCTGCCGGCAGTGCCGTCCTGCCGCCGTCAGCCGTGCCGGCGCCGTCGTCGGCTGAAGCGCCGCCGCCGCCGGCGCCGCCCGATGGCGCCGAGGGCGGCCCGCCGCCGCCCCTCGAGGGCGCCGAGGATGGCCCGCCGCGGCCGCCGCACTGGAGCCGCGGCCTGCGGTCCCATCC
>JAAYZO010000679.1 GCA_012514865.1 Lentisphaerota bacterium
AAAATCGACCGCGATTTCCATGGAGACATGATCGGGGCCGGCAAGCGCCCCGCGGGCGCTGGAGGGGTGCCAGAACCGGACTTTCAAACAGCCTTGGACGGCCGCCGCGCCGGCGCCTCTAACCGCGCGAAGCCCGCGCTCTCCCCGCAGAGACGATGACGACGCTAACCTGGATTATTCGCGAAGCGCGGGTGCTTCGCTCACCATCCACGTGCGCCGCAAGGTACTGCGGCGCACGTGGCGACGCGCGTCGCGGCGCGCCTCTTGCTCAAGGTTAGCCCTGAGCAAGAGGCCGCAAGTGCCTCGCGTCGAAGCCCGAAGCGTGGCATGTCCACGGGCCGCCATTCGGCGCGTGAAGTGGCCAGGCCAATCCGCTTGCAGTGTCGACAAGGCAAGATATAGTTATGCTTCACGCGATCAGGTTTCGGTTCAGTCAGACATCCCAAATACCTCAGGAGGGCGGCCTCCATGCGCAAGAGCCGTAGCCAGGCTAAGACCGTCTTCACCGGTGAGTTGATGACCGAGTTCCGCGAGTTGCTCCTGCGGGAACGCTCATCCCTGGTGCGGCAGATCAAGAGTCTGTCGGATGCCTCTCTGACATCCAGCCGGCAGGCGGGTGAAGAACTCGCCGATGTCGGCAGTGACGACTTCATCCGCGAGACCGAGCTGTACCTCCTGAGCGAGGAAGGCCGGCGCCTGGCCCTGATCAACCTCGCCCTCGAGAGCCTCGCCGCCGGCACTTACGGCATCTGCGTCGATTGCGACAAGCCCATCGCCCTGGGACGCCTGCGTGCCAAGCCGTATGCCCGCCTCTGCATCGACTGCAAGGTGGTGCGCGAGAAGAACGACGGCGCCGCCCCCGACGACCGTGACGACGACTCCCCGGTGGAAGACTAGGCCCGCGGCCATGCGCCGCCCTGCCGGCACGGGTGGCGCGGCCCGCCGGTGAGGTGCATGGAGGACGTCGGCGCCATGAGCAGTTCCCCGAAGCACAGTGTCCTGGCGCTGTCATTCTGGCGTCTGCCGGTGCTTCTCGGCCTCGGGGTCTTCGTCCTCGATCAGCTCAGCAAGACCGCCATCCTGCGCCACTGGCCGATGAATACCCAGACGGCGGTCATCCCCGGCTTCTTCAGCATCGTGCACTTCCGCAACCCCGGCGCCGCCTGGGGGCTCTTCGCCGACCACACCGGCCTCCTGGCACTCCTGTCAGCCGTCGTCATGGCCGCGATGGTCTTCTGGTTTGACCACCTGGTCGAGGGCTTCCCCGAGCGCGCCATGGCCCTCGGCGCCGTCTTCGGCGGCATCGCCGGCAACCTGGTCGACCGCGTCGTCCATGGCGAGGTGGTCGATTTCATCCTCGTCTACTGGCGGACCTTCCAGTGGCCGGCCTTCAACGTGGCCGACAGCGCCATCTCCTGCGGCGTCACCATCTTCGTGCTCTCGTCCTTTCTGCGCCAGCAGCCCACCGCCGCGACGGCCTGTCCGGACGACGCGCCCCCGGCAGGCGAGCCGCCCGCATCCTCCCCATGAGCCCCGCACACGTGGCCGTCCTCGGGCCGACATGCTCCTGGAAGAGCGCCGTCGCCGTGATCCTGGCCGAGGCCCTCCACGGCGAGGTCGTGAACTGCGATTCGATGCTGGTCTACCGCGGCCTCGATATCGGCACCGCCAAACCGACCCCCGCCGAACGCCGCGGCATCCCTCATCACCTCTGCGACATCCTGGAGCCCTCGGAGGCCTGCGACGCAGCCCTCTACGTGCGCCTGGCTCAGGATTGCCTGACCGATATCGAGGGCAGGGGACACACGGCGGTGCTCGCCGGTGGAACCGGACTGTATGCCAGAGCCCTTCTCTACGGACAGGCCCTCCTACCCGCCGATGATGACCTCGCCAAGGCTATCCTGACTCGCCTGGCCGAGCCGGATGGCCCCGCGGCGCTGCGCGCCGAACTCACCAACGCGGCCCGCACCCGCGACGCAGCCGTCCCCGGCGCCATCCTCGAGAACCCGCGACGCCTCGCCCGCGCCGTCGAGGTCCTCCGACTGACCGGACAGCTCCCATGGAAACTCCATGAGCCGCCTGCAGACGGCCCCGCCGCGCGGTTCCGACAGGTCATCCTCATGCCCGAGATGGCCGTGCTCAGACCGCGCATCGCCCGGCGTACCCTGGCCCTCCTCAACAGCGGCTGGATCGAGGAGGCCCGCCAACTCATCGCCCGGGGACTCCTCGAAACCCCCAGCGCCCGACAGGCCCTCGGCTATGCCGATATCGCCGCCTTCCTCCGTGGCGACATCGCGAGCTTCGCCGACCTGGTCGATGTCATCACCCGGCGAACCATCCGCTTCGCCCGGCGTCAACGAACCTGGTTCCGTCACCAGCACCCCGGTGCCCGGACCCTCGCCATCCGCCGTGACACCACCGCCGAGGAAATCGCCGCCGTCGTCCTGCATGACCTCCGAGCCGGGCAGTGGAGCCCCACCGGCGCCGCCACCGGCCCGGACCTCGTCTTGGAGTAGCCCCGCATCCCCCGCCGCCAATACGGCACCCCTTGAATAACATAATATATATTATGCGACATTGAGGTCGTCAGGCATCTGACCCGTCTGACCCGTCTGACCCGTCTGACCCGTCC
>JAAYZO010000680.1 GCA_012514865.1 Lentisphaerota bacterium
AACAGGCGGATACTGTGACCTCTGCCTGCGAGCGGAACAGGCCCTGCACCTCTGCCGGGCCCAAGGCTCGGGAGTACAGGCGGATGTCATCCAGATCGCCCTGGAAAAAGCCGTTGTAGAACCAGCCGGTGATCCGCTCCCTGGCGGCGGTCTTGCTGATCGGCAGCGGCATCGGCAGCTCCGCAACCACTGCGCCGTCGACGTAGAGCGCGGCGCGCATCGCCGTGGAGTCCGCCGACGCGACGACATGCTTCCAGGCGCCGTTCATCAGCGCCCCCGGCGCCAGGATCGTGGCGGCTGAAGTGCCGTCACCCCACTCGAAACTCAGGCGGTTATAGCTGTCCACCGCCAGGTTGGCGTTACGCATCACGGCATAGCCGACATCGCCAAAGATGAGCCGGTGCGTGTTGGGCGCCACGCCGACATCCGTCTTGACCCAGACGGCCAGGGTGGCGTCGCCGCTGAGCATCATGGACTCGACGTTGCCGTACTGGGCCAGATCCTCCTTGCTGTCAAAGCGCAGGGCATGGCCGCGCGGGGAGGGCACCCAGTCGACGTTCTTCAGCGTCGCGTCATGGCCGTTGCCGGTAACGTCCCGGGCGACCTCGCCGCTGCCCTCGTCAAAGGTCCAGTGCGCCACGAGGCCGCGGGCGTCGGGTTCGCTCCCAGCCGCCATCGCGCGGTCCACGTTCACCCAACCACCGCCGGCCAAAGCCAGCGCCATACCGAGAGTCACCATGCGGATATTCATCGTTCCCTCCTTTCCTGTGCCCGAGTGGCATAACGTGCACATTCACATGGATGTATTCTGTGCATCATAAGAACCACTGTGGACATACCCGAGAAACAGCTGTGCCAAGCCAGGGCAACCGCTACCTTGGATGGGTCCTCCTTGAGAGATTTCCTCGTTGAGGCGCTGTCGCGCGACGTCTCACGTTGTCGGCCATTGCCGACCTTGGGCCATCGGATCCAACTGCCACTCGTGCGTTTGCAGCACCCCGGCAGTTTGGATATCACCCTCCGGGCTTGCAGGATACCCCGGTCTTTCGGTCATCGTTCTGCAGTGACGGGACGATTGCCTGGCCCTGGCCTGGAGTAGTCACGAGCCATCGGCTGCGAGGCGCCACTGCACGCGATCTGAACGTCGTGCGCCCGCCGCCGGTCTCGGAGTATTTCAATACGCCTGCGCCCGGCTTACGGGCGCCAAACGTTGATCTTACCCACACTCACACCTCTCGCAACGAAGTTCGCGAGTAATCCAGGCCGGCGCCGCGCCCGCACTCTTCAACTGATCGGTGTGACGGTGGTGCCGCCGTCGGCGCGGAGGATGGCGCCGGTGATGTAACTCGATTCGTCCGAGGCCAGGAACACGGCGAGGTTGGCGATCTCCTCGGGCTCGCCGAGACGCCCGAGCGGCGCGCGCCTGAAGAAGTAGGCCGCGTCGAAGCTCGGGTCGTCCAGGCTGCTGGCCTTGACCATCTCGGTGGCGATGCCGGCCGGGTAGATGCAGTTCACGCGGATGCCCTGCTTGCCATACTCGACCGCCATCGAGCGGGTCAGGGCGACGGTGGCGCCCTTGGTGGCGGTGTAGGCGTCGCAGCCGGGAATGCCCATGACGCTGGCGCTGGAGCCGGTGTTGATGACCGCGCCGCCGCCGCTCTTCACCATCAGGGGTATGCCGTACTTACAGCAGAGGAAGATGCTGTGCAGGTTGATGGCCAGGACCCTGGCCCAGGTCGCCTCGGCCAGTTCCGTCACCGGGCCGTCCTGCCGGTTCAGGAACACCGAAGCGTTGTTGTAGAGGATGTGCAGGCCGCCATAGAGCTGTTCCGTGCGCGCCATGAGGGCCTGGACCGAGGCGCTGTCGGAGACATCCGTGCGGACGAAGGTCGCCTCCCCGCCCGCCGCGCGCAGCGCCGCCTCGGCCTGCCGGCCGAGGTCCTCGTTGATCTCCGCGATGACGACCTTGGCGCCCTCGCGCACAAAGGCCTGCGCGCCGGCCAGGCCGATGCCGCGCCCGGCGCCGGTAATGATCGCCGTCTTGCTGCTGAGTCGATTCATGTGTCGTCTCCGGCTGTCAGATTGGGTTCCGCCCTCGACAGCACTCGGCTGCTACCGGCCACTCTGCTCGCGGCCAGACTGAGGACCACGCACGCACAGCGGGGATGCACCCGAAGGCCAGCAACCGGCGTCTCTCATCCGTGCCATACCTGATCCCCATGCGTTCGGCGGCGCGAGCCGTCAGCTTCAGTCTATCGGATACCGTCCGCACGCCTGCGCCGTCCGCACCATCGCCAGGTAGTTCTCCGGCTTCACGCTGGAGGCGATGGTGTTGCCGCTGGAGAGGATATGCGGGCCCTTGGCCGAGACCTCGCGCAGGAGCTTGCGGGTGGCGGCTTCGACCTGCTCGACGGTGCCGCGGCTGAGCAGGTCCACGCTCATGTTGCCCATGACCGTGATGCGGCCGGGGTAGCGCTCGAAGATGCGGTCCATCTCCATGCCCGGGACATCCTCGAGGGGGCCGAGGGCGTCCAGGCCGGTGCCGACCAGCCAGTCCATGATCTTGCGGATGTCGCCGTCGGTATGCTTGATGCAGAAGGCCCCCGCGGTCTTGATCGACGCCACCACGGCGGCGTCATGCGGCAGGATCAGCTCCTCGAAAATCGCCGGTGACATCATGGGGCCGGTCTTGTCCGAGTAGTCATCGCCGAGGAAGACCACGTCGGCGCCGGCGGCGATGGCCAGGGGGAACAGCTCGGCGTAGTAGGCCGCGCCGATGCCCATGAGGTCCTTGGCGAACTGCGGGCGCAGGGCCAGGTCCATGAAGAGGTTCTCGATGCCGCCACGCAGAAATGCGGCCGGCGCCCAGCCGGACTCGCCGACCACGGCCACGGCCTTGTCGGGGAAGCGCGCCCGCAGTTGTCGGACCTTCTCGAGCACCGGCGACCGGGACGGATCCGGCGGCGTGTAGCGCGCCAGGTCGTCGTCGGTCTCGATGCGCGCCGGCAGGGTCGGCACGGGGATCGCCTCCTGGGTGAGGTGCTGCAGGGCGCCCCACTTGTCGCGGAAGAGGCCGTTGGCGCGGTCGACCCACTCGACCTCGTCGGAGTCGTAGATCATGGTCAGCACGGTGACCATATCCAGGTCGAGGTGGGCGACGAGGTCATTCGAGTCCCGGGCCTCGGGCACGACGGCGCGGACGATCTTCGGGTCGATCCACATCTCGGCGACCGGGACGCGGTCGGCCTGGCGGTGCTGCAGCGTGGCGATGACGCGTTCGCGGGAGGTCATGGAGGCTCTCCTAACCTGGGTTATTCGCGAAGCGCGGTTGCTTCGCTCACCATCCACTTGCGCCGCAATGTACTGCGGCGCCACGTTCGACGCGCGTCGCGGTGCGCCGCTCGCTCAAGGTCAGCCCCGAGCAAGAGGCCGCAAGTGCCTCGCGTCGAAGCCCGAAGGGTGCCCTGTCTACGGGCCGCCGTGCGGCGCGTGACTAGGGCAGGCTCAGGCCTTCACGAGTCCGACCGATCATCCGGCGGATCGGCCGGATCACGCTCGGCGGCGCAGCCACTCGCCCAGGGTGCCGGCCAGGCGCGGCGCCGACAGGCCGTACTGCTCGAGCAGCCACTCGTGGGTGCCGACCTTGCTGACGTACACATCCGGCAGCCCGAGGCGCAG
>JAAYZO010000681.1 GCA_012514865.1 Lentisphaerota bacterium
CTGGGGCGCCAACCTCTGCCTGAACTGCGCCTGGGATACGGCCCTGCTCGGGAGCTGGGCGCCGGTCCAGATCGGCTACCGCGAGCCCGCCCGGTTTGGGCGTATCGAGTTCGACCGGCGCGGCCCGGCGGCCGCCTGGCAGGGCGCCGCGGACCTCTTCGTCGCCCAGGGCGCGCTCGCCGTGACTACCACGGGCACGTTGCCGAGCCGCTGCGAGCTGCGCCTCTGGCCGGCCGCCGACGGCACGGCCGAGCCCATCCGCGTGGAGCGGACCGGTACCGGCGCCATCGCGCTGCCCTTTGCGCTGCCCGGCCTGGCCGCAGAGAACATCGGCAAGCCATGGCGCGCCCGGCTCGCGGTCGAACAGGACGGCCGCGCCCTCCTCGCCACGGCCTTCCAGTTCACTCCCGCCGCGCCGCTGACCTGCAATGTCCGCGCCTACGTCCGCGACCGCCTGATCGAGGCCGAGGTCATCCCCGGTGCGGCGCTGGCCCGCCGCCAGGGCCTCGCGGCCACGGTCGCCCTGGCGGCTCGCGGCGGGCCGACACTGCGGACGGTCACCCTGCCCGACCTGAAGCCCCTCACGCCGGCGCTGGCGAGTTTCTCGGGCGACGACGTCGCCGCCGAGGCGATGACCGTCACGGTTCGCGTCACCGATCAGGATGGCACCACGGTCTTCGAGAGCATCCGCGACCTTGAGAAGCCCTTCCGGCCGTGGTGGCTCGACGACACGACCGGTGCCGACGAGGTCGTCCTGCCGCCGTACAAGCCCCTTCGGGTCGTCGGCGCCGCCGTCCTGCCCGACGGCCGTTCCTACCGCCTGGGGAGCAGCCTGCTGCCGGTGGACGTTCAGATCGGCGGCAACCCGATCCTGGCGGCGCCGGTCGTCCTGCGCGCCCGCATCGGGGGCCAGCCGCGCGACTGGGCTGGCGCGGCGTCGGCAATCGTCGAGCAGAACGGCCACCACGTCATCATGCAGGGCAGCGCCGACTGCGGCGGGCTGGTCCTCGCGGGGCGCGCCCGCATCGAGTACGACGGCATGATCCGCACCGACCTCGAGATTCGGCCGGCGAGCGAGGCCGGCGAGGTCGCGGTCGAGGAGCTGACCCTCGAGATACCCCTCCAGGGGCGCTATGCCGAGTACCTGTACACCTTCCCGGGGCGATGGGGCTCGGTGGCCAACGCCGGGGCACTGCCGCCGGAGGGCGCACGGCATGGCTTCAAGCCCTTCGTCTGGCTGGGCGACAACGACCGCGGCTTCTCATGGTTCTGCGAGTCCGCTCAGCACTGGCTTCCTGAAGACCGCGAGGACGCGATCACGGTCGACCGCGAGGGCGACCGGGTGGTCCTGCGCCTGCGCCTCCTGGCCGGCGTGCGGCTGAACGCGCCCCTGCGCTACACCTTCGGCTTCCAGGCAACGCCGGTGAAGACCCCGGAGAAGACGGTCTGGGACTACCGCCCGTTCCACATCAGCCAGTACGGCCTGCAGAACCGCCCGGCGCCCATCAACGGCCACATCTCCTACCCGGCGGCGGGGACGATCCGCGGCGACCGCGGCACCGCCGAGATGTGGGTCCTGACGCCGTGTGACTCGGACCCGAACGGCCCCGGCAAGGGCGACCTGAGCATCCCGAATGTCGGCCTGTTCACCATCGAGGTCGAGCCCAAGACCAACGCGGGGCTGTTCTGGTGCGGCCCGGCGCAGGCCCTGCGCATCTGGTCACGCCTCGACGACCGCGTCGTGACCTCGCTCGAGGCGCCGGTCACCTGGAAGCAGGGCGAGTGGCACCACCTCGCTTTCAGTTGGGGCGAGGAACTCGTCATCGCGGTCGACGGCGTCGCGCTGGCCCGGCGGCCCTACGCCGGGCTGATGCCGCGGGACCTCGCGACGGCGCGCCTCGCCATCGGCCGGCCTGGCCCGCCGCTCGCGGTGGACGAGATCCGCGTCTCGGATACCGCCCGCACGCCACGCCTCGAGGAGCAGCCCTACACCGCGGACGATCATACCCTCCTTCTCGACCCCCTCGAGACGGCCGAGGCCACCGGCCGGGCTCACCTCAGGCAGACCCGACCCAGCCGCGGCGCCGCATCCGGCGAAGCCGGCGGCAACGCCTTCGTGGGCGAGGGACGCCACGGCAAGGGCCTAGCGCTGAAGCCGCACGGCACCGAGTATACCTTCCTCGACTTCCTAGCCGACTACGGCGTCCGGACCCTGTGCTTCCACTCGCAGTGGTCATGGATGGGCTACCCCATGGTGCCGCCAGGGCAGGAACAGGATCTCCGCGACCTCGTGGCGGCCTGCCACCGCAAGGGCATGCAGCTCCTCCTCTACGCCTCGCCGCTGAGCGCCGACGAGGCGCCGGAGTGGGCCATGTACCACAAGGACTACCTGATCGAGCCCCTGACGTGGCCATACCGCTACCGCGACGCGCACATCGCCCCCGCCGCCTGCTGGCAGAGCCACTACCGCAACCTCTGGCTGGCGCGGCAGGCCCGCCTCATCGACGAGTTCGACATCGATGGCTTCTACCTCGACGGCTCGGAGTGGCCGCTGTGGTGCCGCAACCGGCACCACGGCTGCGGCTACACACGCGAGGATGGCAAGGTCGGCGATACCTGCAACATCTTCGGCACCCGCGATTACATGAAGCGGCTCTACGTGCTCTGCCGATCCCGCAAGGCCGACGCCCAGCTCAACATCCACAACTCGACGGTGATGGTCATCCCGACCCTCGGCTGGGGCACCTCGAGCTGGGATGGCGAGCAGCTCGGCTCGCTGTCGTGGGACAAAGGCGGCGCCGTGGACAAGATGCAATACGCCCTCGACGTCCTGCCGCTCGATGCCTTCCGGGCCGAGTTCATGGGCCGCCAGTGGGGCGTCCCGGCCGAGTTCCTCTGCTACCAGCGGCCCTACACCACCCCGCAGATCCTGGCGGTCACCCTCCTCCACGACGTGCTGGTTCGACCCAGCGCCGACTATCTCCCGATGGTCTCGGAGCTGTGGCGGCTCTACGACCGCTTTGGCATGAGGGACGCCGAGTTCCTGCCCTACTGGAGCAACACAGGGGTGATCCAGGCCGGCCCCGAGGGCATCCGCACGAGCGCCTACCGCCACCCGCGCCACGGCCTGCTGATGGTGGTGTCGAACCTGGCCGCCGCCGCGGTCACGGCCGACGTCCAGATCGCGACGGGCGCGCTCGGCCTGGCCGGCCCCGGCCTGACGGCACGCGATGCCCTCTCCGAGGAGCCCATCGCCCTGACCGACGGCAGGTTCGCCCTGACCATGGCGCCGATGTCCTACCGCTGGGTCTGGCTGGCGACGCCGTGAGCCGCGACAGCCGCCGCGGCAAGCCCTCACGGATGCGCCAGCTCGGCGAGCGGCGCCGGGACCTCACCCGGGTCGGTGCTGAGGTACGGACAGGCGCCGCCTTCCAGCCACAGGGAGAGGTCCTGGACCGGCCAGCACTCCAGTCGCCAGACCTGCCCGGCCGTGCCGGCCGGCACCGACACCGCGTGCGGCTCGCCATTCCAGGCGCCGTCGCGCTCGAAGGCCACGCGCCCCTGCGGGTCGACGACGCGCAGGCGTGCCGTCTCACTCGGGCCGCCATCGCGGGCCGCGACCCTGAACTCGCTGGCGCCCTTGGTCACGTAGAACCAGCGCTGGACCGGGCTGCAGAACAGCCGCAGCGGGCTGGCGGCGGTGGCCACCTCGGCGTACGGTCGCTCGCCGGCGTCGACTTCGGCCGAGCCCGAGCCCGCGTCGAGCAGCGCGTGGAAGACGCCGGTCTCGGCGATGTTCACGGTCGCCTCGGCGGTCTCGTCAACCGTGACGGTGCGTGCCTCGATCTCGCGGAAGCCGGGGTCAAGCAGGCGGACCCGGACGCGGTCCTGGTAGGCGGTGACGCGGCGATTCCGGAAGCGCACGGCGACCTGGTCGCCGGCCTGACCCCAGAACGCCACCTGGTTCTTCTGCCGCAGACGCGACGGCGTCGGCTCGACCGCCGCCGCAGCGGCGGCGGGCTGGCGCAGCACGTCGAGGCGCTCCCGTACCGAGCAGCTCACCGGCAGCAGGATGCCCTCGGACTCGCCCGACACCCAGGTCGCCGTGAGCATCAGCAGCGCACTCTGGGTGGTCGCGCCGGGCGGCGGCGTCAGGCGCAGCCGCAGGGTGCCCTCTGCCAGGCCGGCCAGGGCCAGCGCCGGCGGCTCGACGGCGACCGTCCAGCCCTCGGGACCACGGACCGCGAAGGACGCCTTCAGGTCGAGGGGCGAGATATTGCGGACCTGCACCTCGGCCTGCGTCTCCCGCCCGGCCAGGGCCACCGGCACGGCGCTGGGGCCCTGCAGGCGCAGGGGGCGGTTGCTCTCAAGCCAGAGCAGCGCCGACTGCACCAGGCTCTCGCCGGCAACGACGCTCCGCGCGAAGGCGGCCACCGGGAGCAGGCGCTCGACGTGGCGATCGGAGAGGAGCAGCACCTGGGCGCGCACCAGGCTCGAACCGACATCGGCCGGCGCAGGGATGACCTGCACATCGCCGGGCTGCGGCGCCTCGGCCAGGGCCACCAGGCGCACATCCGGCGGGGCTGACGCACCGGTGGTGACCAGGGTCACCGTCTTGGGCAGGCGCGGCGTCAGCCAGTCGTCCTCGGCGACCAGCGCCAGGTCCATGCCGGACGCCGCCGCGACCATGGCATTGCAGCGCTGCGTCAAGGCCACCAGCGGCGAGCCCGGCGCGGCCAGGGCCGGCAGCCGGCGTGCCATCTCGAGCGTCGTCGCCAGAGACCGCGACAGGTCGGCCAGGCGCGACAGCGTCGGCGACTCGAGGAAGCGCTCCAGGGCCTGGCGCGAGGCGTCGGCCTCCACCACCGCCGCACCGGCACTGCGGGCCCGCTCGGCCAGAGTACGCCCGGCGGCGCGGTCCGGGAGCCAGTAGGCCACCAGACAGCCGGCGGGCGTGCCCGGCACCACGACGCGGTCACGCAGCGCCAGCGGCGCCGCGGAGGCGGCGAGGTCCTCGCCGTGGACCACCGCCAGGCCGGGCTTCGCGAAGGTCAGCTCACAGGCGCCCGCCACACGGCACAGCAGCCAGTCGCTGTCACCACCCAGGACAGTCACACGCGGCAGGCCCTGTGTGACGCGGTGCGGCAGACGCCGCAGCAGCGCGAAGGGCTGCTCCAGACGCCGACGCGGCAGGCCCCGACCCTCGGCGGCGGCGCCGCGCAGATCGGCCTGCCGGCCGACACGGCGCACCAGGGCGCCCTGCTCACCCACCGCCATCGCCGTCACACTCGCATCCGCCGGACGGAACTGCTGGCTCACCGGGCCATCGCTGCAGGCCCACAGGAAGCCGTCCTTCTCGAGGCGTTCGGGAAGCACGCCCGCATCGGCCGTCAGGAGATCCCACGGGCACTCCTCGAGGGCCTGCCGGCGCCAGGTGCGCACCGGATCGGCGAAGGCGATGATCATGACACGGCCCGGCCCCAGCACGACCGGCCAGCTCCCGGCGCCGTCCTGCGAGGCGACGGCGCCCTCCGGCCAGAGGACCGTCGGCACCGCCGAGGCCGGCAGCCCCAGCGCCGCGGCGTCAAGCGCGAGCAGGCCGCGCTGTTCCTCGCCGGTGAGGTTGACCAGAACCACGCCCAGCGAGCCGCCCTGCCGCCAGGCCGACCCCAGAATCGACGGGCCCTGCCAGAAGCGCGGCTTCTGATTCGAGCCCTCGTAGAGGACCGTGTGCGGCGACGCCGACAGACTGAGCGGCGCGACCGGACGCGTGCCGGCGTCCGGCATGATCGCCAGGCGCTCCCACTGGCCCTCCTGCAGGAAGGGCTGCCCGACACAGTAGTACGCCTGGACCAGCTCGCGCAGGAATTCGCTGTTGCGCTCGCCCGGCGTCGGCGGCACCGCCACACCCGTCGAAAGGAGCGGCACCATGCCCCAGGTGAAGAGTGTCCCCATCTGCCACGCAAACGCGTCCGCCGGCATGTCCAGACGGGCGTCGCTGCCGAAGTTCAGGGCGTACGGGTGGTAGACAGCGCTGAAGAGCGGCCAGACCTGCTCGCCCGGACGCAGGCTCGACCGCGTCAGGTCGAGGGTCAGGAAGCCATCCATGAGGTCGAGGTATTGCTCGCCGATCTCCTCGGTGAAGAACGCCGCGTCGGGCACCAGACGCCGGGTGCCCAGGCGGAGTTCCTCGAGGAGCCGGCGGTTGCCCTTACTGCGGTAGTCGCCGCCGCGCAGGCTGTGCTGATGGAGCGGGTCGTAGCACGGCATGGCGCGCGTCGCCGCCAGGCAGTCGAGGTAGACGCCGGCCATGGCGTGTTCGCCGACGAGCTTGCCGGTGACCTCGCGCAGCTTGGCGCGCCAGGACTCGACCGGGCACATGTAGGCGAAGATCTCGCCATGGATATCCCAGGGTATCCAGGCGCCGGATTCGTCCTTGATTGCCGCCGCCTGGGCGCCCTCGCGCAGCCAGCTCTGGCTGGCGGTGTCCCAGATGACGCCATTGATGTAGGGCAGCGGCCGCACCCCCATCTCGCGCGCGGCGACCATGCCCGGCAGCAAATAGGGGTCGGCAGGGAGCGGCTCGGGGTAGTCGTCGTCGAACCGCGCGATGGTGTAGCGGTAGTAATGCGAGGCCATCGGCACCCGCAGCCAGCGCCGATAGGCGGCCCACTCGGGCACCACCTTCGCCGGCTCGTGGTAGAACTTGGCCCAGAAAGCGACCTGGCGGAACCACGTCGGCACCCAGAGCGCCTCGCCCGGACTGCCCGCCGCCGGCGACTGCGCCGGCCAGGTGTCCGCCGGGCCGCGACGACACCAGGGCTTGCGGCGCGCCCACTCGCGGTAGATCGCCGCGGCCTCATGCGCATCGCCGCGGAAGCAGGTCAGGACGACCGGGTATGGCAACGTGTAGCTGACAGGGTGCCGGCCCGGCCGGCTCGGCCAGTGGTCCAGGGGCGGCAGGTGGTGGACCCACCAGGCCATGCGGCCCGGCTCGCGGCGGCAGTCCACCACGAAGCGCTTGTGCCAGCCGTCGCTGTCCTCGGTGGCCAGGTAGAGCCCGGCGGCGTCCGCTTCGTCCGGCCGCCAGCCCGACTCCACCGCCGCGCCGTCGGGGCCCTCCTGCAGGACCGGCTGACGTGCCGTCGGCGTGCCCCAGAAGGCCATCCACTGCATCGAGGCCGGCTGCGGGTACTCCAGCGCCACCTGCGTGCCGGACGCCACCGGGTCGCGGATCACCCGGCCGAGGTACTGCGGCACCGCCAGCGACGCGGCCGACGGGCCCTGCAGCCCGAGCAGCCGCGGGAACTGCACGTCCCAGAGCAGGCCCTCGGCACTGCCCTCGACCGAGAGCTCCCAGCGCGACTTGGCCTCGGCCGGCACCAGCGTCACCCGCATGGTGACCTGCAGGTCGCCCTCGAGCCCCTCGGGCCGAACCCCCTCCCAGATCAGCTCCAGCGAGCGGCCGCTCATGCGGTGACGCACCGCCCCGGCCTGCCGACCGGTGACCTCGACCAGCGACCCGTCAGCACCCCGCAGCACCAACAGCCACGGCGAACGGTCCGCCGCCGCGGCGGCCTCGCCACTCGGCGGCGGCAGGAACGCGGTGTCACAAGGCAGATTGCGCAGACCGCTCAGCGCACCGCCGGCAGCGACGTCGAAGGCAAGCTCCATCGACTCGTTGACCAGACTTACCTCGACCGCGCCCAGCCAGCCCGCACCCGCCATACCGAACAGCCATGCCCACAACACGGGCCATCGACTCATAAGTCATGAGCTCCTGATCATGAAACCCAAAGGCCAGCCGCAGCCCGGAACGCCCCGTGGCCGGCCTGTCCCAGATGCCTGAATCCCACGTTATATACCCCGACGACGCGCCCCTGGCAATGCCGGCCGCAGGGTTCCCAGGGCGGTTTTGAGACCGCGGCGGCCGCCGCCCCGGCATGGTACCGGGACCGGTTTCAGGAAGAGCCCAGCCACCGTCGCCAATCGGGCCGCCGGCCTGGCCGTCTACACAGGCGCAGCGGCGCATCGCGGCCGGCGCGCGATGCGCCGCGGCTCTCGCCCGTGCAACATGGCGCCACGATAGGAAAGAGACGACCCGACGATGGCCAGGCAGGAAAGACCGAAGAAGCAGAAGAAGCAGAAGCGGAAGCTCACCCCGGCCGAACGGGCGGCGAAGAAGCGCCGGCGCGAGGAGTACACGACCGTCTTCGTTAACGGGAAGCAGAAGCGCGTGCCGCGCGAGCCCACGCTCGACGGCCTCTCTGTGGATGAGTATGTCCGCCGAAACGCGGACCCGATCTGGCTCCACATGCACGAGATGTGGGAGCCGATGGACCTGGAGGGGGACGGGCTCGACGCCGTCGGCGAAACCGTTGTCGACAACAGCATCTGCCCCGGCAGGGACAATCCTCTCGATGCAGCCAGGGGGCTGACGCCGCGTTGAGGCATCGCCCAGATCGACTGATGGAGAGCGAGTGGCCACAGACGCGCAGGCGTCCACGAGCCGGGGCGGCATTGGCAGCACCGTGACTCGATGTGTCCTGACGGACCGCACCGCCTGAGGCCGACCCTTGACACCGCCCCGGCCGGCGCTAGCCTAACCCCGGAGTCCATCACTGAGGAGAGCAACCCATGTCTGATGGCGAGAGGATCTTCATCTGTGGCTCGGACATTCTGACGATCGAGACGAGGGGCCGAGCCTGAGTCGCGAGTGTACCACCGCGCCGGCAGTGCCGGGTGCGATGAGAGAAAGCGGTTGCCGGCGCCGTCTCTTGCCCCGGCCGGAATCTGGCCATGCTGGAGGACACATCGATGCAGCGCGTTAAGTACGGCGTCATCGGCTGCGGCGTCATCGGCCCGACGCACATGAAGCCGTCTGTGGGCTCGGACCGCCTGGAGCTGGTCGCGGTAGCCGACCTCATCCCCGAGCGCGCTCAGCGCGCGGCGGCCACCTACCAGGCTGCCAGGGTCTACCACGACGGCCTTGACCTCATCCGCGACCCGGATATCGAGATGGTCGTCCTGGCCCTGCCCGCCTGCCACCGGCGCGCCCTGGCCCTGGCCGCCTTCGCGGCCGGCAAGCACGTCCTCATCGAGAAGCCCGTGGCCATGAATGCCCAGGACGTCCGCGACCTGATCGCCGCCCGTGGCCAGCTCAAGGCGGCCTGCTGCTCGTCGCGCTACCGCTTCATCACCCACCACCGCATCGCGGCCGAGCTCGTCGCCAGTGGCGCCCTGGGCGAGCTGCGGACCGTCTACATGCGCTCGTTCTTCCCGGCCGCGCCGCCGCCCTCGAGCCCCAAGCCCGAGTGGCGCCTCAAGCGCGCCCTCAACGGCGGCGGCTTCCTCATGAACTGGGGCTGCTACGACCTCGATTACCTCCTCGGGCTCACC
>JAAYZO010000682.1 GCA_012514865.1 Lentisphaerota bacterium
ACATCCATCACCACGGCACCATCGACGACGCGGAAACGCGGCTGGACGCCATCGCTGACCACCGCTGACTGCGCCAGGCCGAGCGACGCCTGGAACAGCCCGGCGAGGGCCGCGTCGCCAGTGACGGCCGGCGCGGGGAGGCCCAGGCAGAGCCAGCGCCCGCCGGCCAGGGGGCCATCGCGGAAGGCGAAGAACACCGCGGCATCCGCGGCGGGCGTCCGCCAGCGCCGCGGCGTCTGCAGGAGGACCAGGCGCTCGATGCTGCCGCCGGCACGAAGCTCGGCCGAGAGACTGCCGCGGCCCGCCGCGGCGGGCGGCACCGCCGCCGGAGGTGACCCGATCGACAGGCCGCGCAGCGCGCCTCGCCACGACGACGGCAACGGCAGCGGCACCCCCGCGGGGACCTCCAGGCGGCCCGCACGCCAGGCCGCGGCGGCGGGCGGGAAGCAGCTCAGCGCCGGGGCGCGGCCCGGGGGGAGATGCGCCGCCACGCCGAACCATCGCGCGACCTCCTGCTCGGCGCCGGCCAGGACTGGCGTGCCCGCCACCACGGCAGTGCTGACCGCGGCCGGCTCGAGGCGCAGCGAGCGCATCTCGAAACGGCCCGGCCCCGCGTTCGCCATCGCGGCGGTCATGCCGACGAAGAGGCGGTCGACCTCACCCGGGCGGATCGGGCCTTCGGAACGCCCGAGGGCCTCGCTGGCATAGGCGACGAAGCTGCCCAGGTGCAGGCGGTACGACTGCCACGCCGGCGTCAGCTCCACGATGGCCTTCCAGCGCGAGCCGTCACGCTCGCGAAGCTCGAGGCAGAGGCGCGGCGTCGCGGCGTCACCGCGCGCCTCGAAGGCCACGATGACGTCGTCCGCCGGCATCGGCGGGAGGGCCGTCCCGCGGTAGGCGTAGGCGCCGGGCGGGTCGCGATGAAAGACGCCCGAACGGCCGTCAGCAGCGGGCTCCAGGCGCAGCCCCGCATCCGGCGCGGCATCCGCAAGCGCCCACCCCGAGGCAAAATCGACCGCCAGCGCGGACGCGCCCGGGCGCGGATTGGCCGCGGGGACCCAGCCGCGCTCGGATGGATACAGCGGCTCGCTCAGGGCGCCCGTGCCGAGCGTCACCAGGAGGCCGCCCTCGGCCATGAAGGCCGTCAGCGCGGCCGCCAGGGGCGCCGGATAGAAGGCGCCGTAGGGCAATACCAGCACGGCGGCGTTGTGCTCGTCGAGGCAGTCCGGGCGGCTCAGCGCCGCGGCGTCGACGCGGCGCACCGCGAGGCCGGCGCCGGCCAAGACGCCCTCCAGATCGGCGGCGCGGGCGCCACCCGCAATCGCCGGCGCGTCCTCGCTCCAGAGCAGCGCCACCGGCGTCCCCTCTGCCGAGGGCAGCGGCGCCTCGCTCAGGAGTTCCAGGCGGACGTCGTCGAGCCAGACCCGGCCAATCGGGCGCTCGTCCTCGGACCAGAACGAGAAGCGCACCGTCAGGCGCGCGGCCCCGGCCGGCATCGGGCTCGCGGTGTCGCGGCCGAAGCGCGTCTCGTAGCGCTGCCAGCCATGCGTGGGAGTGGTCGTCGCGACGCCGAGGCCGCCGTGCATGGCCAGGAAACGCCCGGCCGCGTCGTGGTAGTAGAGCCTCAGCCCGAAGCCGCCGGCACGCACGCCGTCGTTGCGCAGCAGCGCCGACAGCCGGTAGGTGCCGCGGCGGCTGATCTCGTGGCCCAGGCGGAGGTCCGGGTGATCCACGCCCGCCAGGTGCCCATCACAGTCAAAGCGCAGACAGGCCGCGCCCTCGCCGGAGGCCGGGTCGGCCACATGCAGCGCCGCCGCGTCGACGCCGAAGACGCCGCGCCAGGGCATGACACTGCCCTCGAACGAGCCGTTGCTCAGGAGATTCTCCGCACCCGCCACGCCCAGGCAGGCCAGCAGGAGGAAGCACCCGAGACGGCATCGCTGATCGAAGAGGCCCATGTCCGTACTCCTATTCAACACGAGGTCTTAATGCGAGGCTGCCCGGGCTTGCCGTGAGGGCTTCAGCCCGTTCCGGGAGGACACGGCTGAAGGCGTTGCGGTCAGCCCAGCCCGCCGGCCCGACGCGGCGCCGGGCCGGGCCGGACCCGGGCTCACCGTAGCGCCCAGGCGGGGGCTTTCAACAGCCCCGGCCCCGCGTCCAGGGCTGTTTGAAAGTCCGGTTCTGGCACCCCTCCAGGGTACATGGCGTGCAATCGGCGTTTCCGGGGGTCGGGCTGCGCGCGACCCCCGGCTACGATCTGGCACCCCTCCAGGGTGACCGAGTGAGCGCCGCCACGATCTTCAAACAGCCCGGCACCGCGCCGGGCGGGGCCGGGCAAGGCCTATCGACACCCTATCGAGACCTGGCGAGACCTGGCGAGCCTGGCGAGCCTGAGCAGGGCCGGGCCGGGGCGAG
>JAAYZO010000075.1 GCA_012514865.1 Lentisphaerota bacterium
CCCCACACCGCCGAAAGAGGGCCTGCACGCGGTCGGTAACGCGGTCGCGGTTGGCCAGGTAGTGCGCCGCGACCTCCGGCACGACGTATCCTTGGCGTTCGGCCTCTGGCGTCGTTTCCAGTTCGCTCCGCAGGTGTGCCACCAGCGGCACCGACACCACGGAGTCAAGGCGCCGGGTCTTCTGCGGCCGGAAGGTGATGAATCCGGCGCGCAGGTCAACCTGTTCCCACGTCAGCAGGGCGCAATCGGCCAGGCGCTGACCCGAGTACAGGCCGACGAACAGCAGGCGCCGCAGTTCCCCGTTGGCGGCTTCGAAGACCCGCCAGAGTGTTTCCGGCCGGAGTTCCTCGCGGTGGGCCTGGACGGCGCGGCGCGGTGTGATCTTCGCGAAGGGGCTGCCAGCCGGCAGCGGCTCGCGTTCCCCGAGAACGCGAAAGACCAGATCGAGCAGGGCGCGGTGCTTGTTGACCGTGCCGGCGGCCAGCCGGCCGGCGAGGTCGACAAGGTAGGCCTCGGCGTCCTCTGCGGTCACGTCGGCCAGCGCCGGTGCCTCGGGGCGGCGCTCTGCCATCCAGCGCACGAACGCGGCCCATTGGAGAGAGTACTGCCGCATAGTGGCCTCGCCAGACTGCGGCCGGTTCATGCTGCCGACATAGGTTGTCCAGGCGTCGGCCAGGGCCAGGCGCGGCCGTGCCGCCTCGATGGCGGCGTCGGCGGTGGTTTCGGCGTGCCGGAGTGCGTCCGAAACCAGGCGCAGGCGCTCGACCTCTGCGGTAGCGGTGACGGGGCGTGTAAGGCGGTCCAGTTCACGGCGGGCGGCCTCGGCAGTCTTGACCGGCTTTCCGTCGGCGTCGTTCAGCGCCCGCCGGGTGCGATGCCCGTCTATGGTGAAGTCAACCCACCACCGACCACCGCGCTTGTAGGTCCGTCCCGTTGTCGTCCTGCTCATGGCGCCCGTCCTTTGTGCGGGGGTGATACGTTGCGACCCGTCAAGACGTATTCTGCACCTTGAAAGGGGGTGGCGCAAGCCCTTTCCGGTACATTCGGGCACAAAAAGTTCAGAATCCCGCACAAACCGGCGCACTGTAAATCTGCTGGCAATGCCTTCCTTGGTTCGAATCCAAGCCCTACCACCACCTCCTAGATAGCCCAAAGACAGGCCGTTATCTCCTGATCGGGTATGACGGCCTGTCTTTCTGTTTTTGCCTCGTGTCGTGTTTCCGGAAGCCCCAAAAGGGCACAAAAGGGCACAAAAGGGCACAAAAAGGGCGCAAGGCTTCCGTCCTCTCCTGAACGGAATCGAAGTCGGTATCGGCAACGCGATGGGGATCGATCCGACTCCGGTGCGGTGATCGCGATGTCGACAGCACCGGCCGCGGCGGGGACGCGCGAACGGCGTTGACAGTGTTCTCGTGCCCCCCATCGCCATCGGTCCCCGGGCGTTCCCTGAGTCCCCGGTGTCCCATTCCTCAGCACATCGCCGTGGTCGGTCCGTGGACGCCTTCGCGTCTGTGGCCCTTCCGGCGGCCGGCGGGGCTGACAACGAAAAGCCCCGCAGGGCCGGGGGCCTTGCGGGGCTGTTGCGATGGTGGGCGATGCAGAACTCGAATCTGCGACCTCTTGCGTGTCGAGCAAGCGCTCTAACCAACTGAGCTAATCGCCCTTGTTTTCAAACACTCCTACGATACCCCACCGCGGCGGTCTTTCAAGCGCGCCCGGCGCCGGAAATGCGCCGGCGGGGCTCGAAAAGGGGGCCTTGGATCAGGCCTTTTCCTTGGACTGCGGGATGACGGCCTCCTTGAGGTCTTCCATGTCGATGACCTGGTAGAAGATCTCGTGGAGCATCTTGAGCAGGACGCCGCGGGCCTCGAGGCTGATCTGGACATCGCCGAAGGCGTCGGTGAGGCCCATCCAGTAGGCATCGACATCGCCGTTCATGACTTCCAGCGAGTTGCTCTGGGCGATGTTCTTGATGAGCTCGCGCTCCGGTGCCACGAGGGAGTCCCAGAACTCGGCGAGGGTGCCCTCGATGGTCAGCGAGCGGTCGGTCTCGTAGCTGAGCTTGCGGATGAGGCTGTTGAACTGCAGGCGCATGCGCGGCGTGAGCTTCATGGCGGCGCCGACCTTGGGCCAGTCGATGCGCTGCAGGATCAGGTCGGCGAACCCGGAGAGGCGCTTGGCCTGGGCCTGGGCCTGCGTGGCGATGACCTCATGGCGGCTGACCTCGCGGCGGGCCTCCTGGATGCCGGCCTCGAGGTCCTTATTCTGCAGGCGCTGCTCTTCGTACTTCGACTGCCAGGCCGAGAGGTCGCGCTGCAGGCGGTCGATTTCCTTCTGCAGGCGGCTGGACTCGGCGGTGAACTTCTGGCGGATGGTCTGCTCGGAGGACTGCTGATCGCCGACGGCGGCGTCGAGCTGTTCCTTGAGCTTACGGCCCTCGGCGAGGGCGCGCTCGAGCCGGACGTTGGCGGCGTCGAGGTCGGCGCGCATCTGGCGCAGGGCCTTGCGGGATTCCAGGGCGTCGCCCTGGGACTGCTGCTGGCCGTCGCGCAGGCGGTCCGCCTCGGCGGCGAGCTGCTGCTCGCGCTTCTCGAGGGTGGCGTTGCGCTCTTCGAGGGTCTTGATGCGTTCCAGGAGCAGGCTGTTGCCCTGGCTGTCGTCGAGGATGCGGTCGGCCTGGGCGTCGGAGAACTTCAGCGGGCTGAAGCAGAGCAGCACGCGCCACTCCGGCAGGTGGTCGAGGTTGAAGAACTCGGCGAACTTCTCGTCGGAGAGCACGTAGTCGTCATCGCCGAGGCTGTTGTCCTGGCGGTACTGCGTGTAGGCCTCGGAGTGGAAGTAGTCCTCGAGCTTCTGGTGGAGCTCGGCGTGGACGGGGTACCAGGCGGCGAAGACGCCGTTGGTGGCGGTCTGGGCGAAGTTGCCCTTCTCGGCCTCGCGCAGGATCAGCTTGTCGACCCGGTCGCGATGCTTCGGCTCGAGGCGATGGCCGCCGATGGTGGCCATCTTCAGGAGCTGGGCGTTGGTCTGGACGTACGCCTTCAGATTGGCCCAGGGGACCTCGCTCACCATGCGGGTGAACAGGTCCTTGACATTGACGCCCTGGAGCTTGCTCTCATTCACCAACATCCAGGAGGTACTCCTTATTGAGCCAATCGCGCACGCTGACAACAAACGCGGCGGCCATCTGGCGGCGCAGCGAATACTCGATCTTGCGGAGGGCGCCCTGCAGGCTGGCGGCCAGCTCGGGCTTGCCCTCGTCCAGGGCCTTCTGGCTCATGCTCCGGCACAGCAGCGTGGCTTCGCGCCAGCGCTGTTCCTGGCAGAGCAGGGCACAGCGGCTCATGGTGTCGTCCGGCGGGGGCGCCTCGCCACGGGCCGTGGCGGACTGCTCACGCGCCTTCTCCGCGGCCTTGGCTTTGGCGGCAGCCTTGGCGAGACGCTTCTGAGCCTTCTTCCCAACGACCTCGAGGGACTCCGAGGACTCGGCGATTGTCGCTTTCAGTCTGCTCATGCCTGATTCATACGTCCACTGAGACCGCCCGCCCGCCTGCTGTCCAAGACACCCCGTCATCCCGCGGCCCGGATCAGCGATCTGACGGCCGCCATCCATTGCCAGGCATTGGCTCCGTGGCAGAGGGCCACCCCGAGCGGTTCCTGGAGAGAGATACTTGGTGTGGAGGCGCGGACCGGATTCGAACCGGTGAATAAAGGTTTTGCAGACCTTCGCCTTACCACTTGGCTACCGCGCCGCTCACGTGAAGTCCATAATATTGCCGGTGAAGTCCATCTGTCCAGCCATCGAGGCAGACATTTTTCGCGGGCGGCCGGTCTTCCGGGCGCCCTGGGCGTCGCCCGGGAGGTCCACGGACGGCGCCCAGAGCGCCCGGCGGGGGCCGGCGGCAGGGCCGTTTGAAGGTCCGGTTCTGGCACCCCTCCAGGGTGCATGGCGTGCAATCGGCGTTTCCGGGGGTCGGGCTGCGCGCGACCCCCGGCTACGATCTGGCACCCCTCCAGGGTGA
>JAAYZO010000683.1 GCA_012514865.1 Lentisphaerota bacterium
GAATTCAGACAGCCCCGGATCGTCGACGGCGGCCACCGTCTCGACGGCCGCCGAACCGCCCTCGGCGGCAGCCGGCTCAAACGCCGTGCCGCGCACCGTGATCACCTTGATCGAATCCGCCGACTGCACGGCGGCCAGCGCGTTGCCGGCATAGACCGGACGCACAAAGGTGTCAGCCGACTCAACCGCCACGATCTCCGAGATCTGCGCGACGTCAAGCAACGCGGCAACCCGCGGCAGAACGTTCTTGCCAAACGTCGTCGCCGGCGCCAGCACATGACTGAACCCGGACGCCAGCCCCACAACAAGCGGGGTCAGGCTCTCGGCCAGCGAATTCGCGTAGCGCGCTTCGTCGGCCACAAGAACCTTCGTCACCCCACCAACCTGGGCCGCCGCCGCAGCCACCGCGCCGCAGCCCGCACCCGCCACCAAAACATGGACCTCGCCCAACTGCGCCGCAGCCGTAACCGTCGAAAGGGTCGAGGCCTTCAGTTCCTTGTTGTCGTGCTCGGCAATGACCAGAACGCCCATCAGATCACCTTGGCCTCATTCTTGAGTTTGTCCACAAGCTCGCCAACGCTCGCCACCTTAACCCCGCCCTTCCGCTTCGGCGGCTCGACCACCTTCAGCGTCTTGAGCCGCGGCGTCACGTCAACCCCCAGGGCCGACGGCTCCAGCACGTCGATCGGCTTCTTCTTCGCCTTCATGATGTTCGGCAGCGACGCATAGCGCGGCTCGTTCAGACGAAGATCAACGCTCACCACCGCCGGCAGCTTCAGCGACACCGTCTCCAACCCGCCGTCAACCTCGCGGGTCACCAGAGCCTTGCCGTCGGCAACCGAAAGCTTCGAGGCAAAGGTGCCCTGACCCCACCCCAAAAGCGCAGCCAGCATCTGGGCCGTCTGGTTCGAGTCGTCGTCAATCGCCTGCTTGCCAAGGAGCACCAACTGCGCCCCTTCCTTCTCCACCACAGCCTTCAGAAGCTTGGCAACCGACAACGGCTGCATCTCCGTGTCCGTCGCAAGATCCGTCTTCACCAGAACACCCCGGTCCGCGCCCATCGCCAAAGCCGTGCGGATCGTCTCCTGGCTCGCCTGACCCCCAACCGAAACCACGATCAATTCGCCGGCGGTCCCAGCCTCCTTAAGGCGAACCCCCTCCTCAACCGCAATCTCGTCAAACGGGTTCATCGACATCTTCACGTTCGACGTCTCAACACCCGTCTGGTCCGACTTCACACGGACGTTGACGTTGTAGTCAATCACCCGCTTCACACCGACTAATACTTTCATGGACAACCTTCGGCTGCTCGCAGTTTATCCAACGGTCTCGGGATGTCGAAGGCCTCCGAAAAACCCCGGGAGGCACCGGATTGACCGGTAAATCATCCCTCTTGCATATATCGGCGCACCATACGGTCAACCCCCGGACCTGTCAACGACGGCCCGGTTGCCTCATGGGCGCCGCGACACGGCCGCCGGCCCCCCCTCAGCGATGGGCGCCCGGCTTCCATAGGACATCGGCGCGGCCGTCGTCGTTGAGGTGGCGGGCCAGCACGAACAGGTGATCCGAGAGCCGGTTGAGATAGCGCAGCGCCGCCGGGTTGATGTCTTCATCGGCGGCCAGGTGGGTCAGCAGCCGTTCGGCCCGTCGCACCACCGTGCGCGCCACGTGAACCTGGGCCGCGCCCGGGCTGCCGCCGGGAAGAACGAACGAGTCGAGCGGCGCAAGGCGGGCGTTGAGATGGTCGATCTCGCTTTCCAACCGCTCGACCTGGTGGTCCGACACCCGCAGGGCCTGCTTCCCGCGGTGCCGTCCTTCCGGCGTGCAAAGATCGGCCCCCAGATCGAACAGATCGTTCTGGATGCGCTCCAGCATGGCGTCGGCATCGCCCCTCGTCACCACGCGGGCCGCGCCGATCGCGGCATTGGCCTCGTCCACCGTACCATAGACCTCGACCCGCAGGGCGTGCTTGGGCACCCGCTCGCCCGAGCCCAGAGAGGTCTCGCCGGCGTCACCGCCGCGGGTGTAGATGCGGGTCAGCCGAACCACGGTTCAGTCCGCCCCAAAGTGTTTGTAGGCCAGCAGAAGCACGGCCACCGCCATCAGAACCACCGCGAGGCCCTGAACCGCCACCCTCAGGCGCATCAGCCGGTTGCCGTAGCGCGCATTGAAGGCGCCCCCCTTCAGCATCGAAAACAGGCCGAGGGCGAGGACCACAACGGTAGCCGCCAGCAATACGATGACGACAATGTTCAAGACGCCGGTCATGCGCGATCCACCGCCCCCTGTCCGCGCCCCCTGCGGCCGTTCGCTCGCCGCCCGGACGGAGCGGTCGGGGCGAAGTGGATCATTTCTTGGCGCCCTTGCCGGGGAAGATCACGGGAATGGGGGTGTCCTCCAACCCCGCTGCGGCCGGGTTCGCGACCAGGGGATCCATGGCTTCATTCAGGTACCTGACGACGCCGCCCCGGAACTCCTCCTTGATGAAGGCCCAACTGATGAACAGTCCGCCGTTGACCTCGAAGTGCATGATGTCGTCGTCGTCGGCAACGTCGTGCAGGGCCGCCGCTAGATCCTTACTGTACCCCGCATAGACCCACTGCGGCCGCAATCCGCCGTGCCAGATCACGAAGACCCCGCCCTTGTCGGTCAGGCCCTCGGCTTCCGGGTCCACCTTGGCGAACCGACGGAACAGGCCCGACGCCGACCGCGACCACTTGGGATCCTCCGGCGGCCCTGCCGGCGGTTGAGGGCTCTTGCTCGCGAAAGTGCCGAAAATCGCCATGCCGCACCTGCCTTCACGCAACCTGCCAGCAGCATGGTTGCTCTCCGAACTGAAATCAATTGCAATCAGCGGGGGTCCCGCCACACCGTCATGACAAGGGCCGGGTTGCCGATTCCAACCAACGACAGGTGGTTTCGTCCAGCAACGGGGCAATCTCATCGCGCACCCGGGCGTGATAGGCGTCGAGCCAGCCGCGCTCTTCCTGCGTCAACTGGTCGACATCGACCAACGTCCGATCGATGGAAACTAGGGTCAAGGTCTCGAAGCCGAGAAACGGCCGACCGTCGTCGCC
>JAAYZO010000684.1 GCA_012514865.1 Lentisphaerota bacterium
CCTATATGCACCTGGACGCCGAGGCCGTCGCCGAGGCCTATGCGGCGCTCTTCTCCGGCAAGACCATCGATGGGATGATCGCCTTTGGTTTCCCGCAGCGCGAGGTAGCCATCGACGGTGCCAACGATTACGTGATCGGCGCCATGCGCCGCGACCCGCGGTGCCATGGCTTCCTGCTCTCCGCCCCGTCCGACACCCGTCAGGCCATCGCCGCGTACCGGCGGTCCGGCGCGGCCGGGGTGCCCTTCCGGGGGGTGAAGCCATACTTCGACCGAGTGGGCAAGAGTGTGTTCGACACCGCCATGTCAGAGTTCGTGCCGGACGACCTCCTGGCCTTCATGAACACGGAGGGGCTGGCCCTCATGCTGCACACCTCCCGGCACGGCATGGGCGATCCGGAGAACCAGCAGTTCCTCCGCCGCCTGACGGATCGGTATCCCCGCGTGCGGGTGGTCCTGGCACACATGGGCCGCTACACTGACCCGCGCCAGTTCGAGGCCTTCATGGCGAGCGGCCTGGCTCAGGAGCGTGACGCGATCATCCTCGAGATGTCCTCGGTGAGCTGCCCGGAGGTCTATGACCAGGTCCTGGCCGTCCCCGACCTGCGCCGACGCCTGGTCTTCGGTTCCGACCTGCCTTTCGGCCTCATCACCGGCGTCGAGCGCTGGTCGCCGACGCACGGCGCGGTCTTCGTCTCCAGGGATCACTACACATGGTCCGACCCGGCCATGGAGGCGCGCTATGCCGAGGAGCGCCGGCGGCTGACCTACAACACGTACCACTGCATCCGTGCGCTCAAGGAGGCGTTCGACCGCCTGGGCCTGCCGGCCGACGCCGCGGCCCGGCTGAAGGACGCGATCTTCCGTCGCAATGCCCTGGTCGGCATCCTGCGGCAGCCCGCGGCAACGGAGCCTGTGGAAACGGCGCCCGCGGCGAGCGTTGCGACGACAACCGAGGAGCGTACCCATGACCCACGCTGAGTCACGGACCGGCAACACGGACTGGTTCGTGCGAGCCCGCTACGGGCTCTTCGTGCACTATGGCCTCTACAGCGGCCTGGCCCGCGGCGAGTGGGTCATGAACCGGGAGCGACTGACGCCCGCGCAGATGCAGGCCCTCGCCGCCCGCTTCAACCCGGCGCGGTTCGATGCGGAGCGGATCTGCGACCTGGCCGTTGCCGGCGGCATGCGCTACGTCACCCTGACGACCATGCACCACGACGGGTTCCGCCTCTACGATACCGCGCTCACCGACTTCAACAGCATGGCGGTCTGCGGCCGCGACCTCGTCGCCGAAGTCGTCACGGCCGCGCGAGCACGGGGCCTGAGAGTGGCGCTCTACCACAGCCTCAACAACTGGACCGACCATCCGGACGCCTGCGACGCTCTGGAGAGCCGCGATGCCTATGATGAGTTCATTGCCAAGACCTTCGCGAGGCTGCGTGAGCTCCTGACCCGCTTCAGTCCCATCGACGTGCTCTGGTATGACGGCTGGTGGCCCTTCAATGCCGAGGGCTGGAAGGCCGAGGCCATGAATGCGATGGTCCGCGAGATGCAGCCGGGCGTCCTCGTCAACGGCCGCAACGGTCTCCCCGGTGACTTCGGGACGCCCGAGGGCCACGTCTCGGCACCCGTGCCCTGGCGGCCGTGGGAGGCCTGCATGACGCTCAACGAGCACTGGGGCTACCACGTCGGCGACCAGGACTGGAAATCGCCGTCAGCGGTGGTGGCCCTTCTCGCCGCCGTGGCCCAGGGCCGCGGCAATCTGCTGCTGAATATCGGCCCCCGCGGCGACGGCTCGATACCCGAGCCGTCGATCGCCATCATCGAGG
>JAAYZO010000076.1 GCA_012514865.1 Lentisphaerota bacterium
CGGCCGACGGTCACGCGGGCAGAGCTGCGCCCGACCCCCGGCTACGATCTGGCATCCCTCCAGGATGCCGCGGTTGCCGGCCGACGGTCACGCGGGCAGAGCTGCGCCCGACCCCCGGCTACGATCTGGCATCCCTCCAGGATGCCGCGGTTGCCGGCCGACGGTCACGCGGGCAGAGCTGCGCGCGACCCCCGGCAACGATCTGGCATCCCTCCAGGATGCCGCGGTTGCCGGCCGACGGTCAGGCGGGTCGCGCTGCGCGCGACCCCCATCGCGGCAATGTCTTGGCACCCCCTTCAGGGGACTTTCTCCAGTTCGAGGTCGCGGTACCAGGCCTTGACCTCGGAGTGGACGTTGTACAGATACACGGCGCTGGCGCGGAAGTCGCCGCCGGTGGTGAAGGTCTTCTCGAAGCGCTGCCAGGTGTCGGCCGGGGCGGTCTCGTCGTCGCCCAGGCGGTGCACGCGCAGGCCGCGCTCGCCGATGAACTCGACCACGGCGATGCTCACCTGCGCACTCGGCGCCGAGCGCCGGATCCAGCCCGCGAAGCGGTACGTCGTGCGCGGCTCCAGGGTCACATGCTGATTCAGATACTGGAACTCCTTCGGCTTGCCCACCACGACCACCGCGCCATCCTCGAGGCCATGTTCGACGGCGGCGGTGGTGCCGCCGGCCTGCCAGTAGTCCGGCTTGCCGTCCTCATCGGCGTCCAGGATCAGCCGGCTGTTCAGGAAGAACGGCCTGACCTCGGCCCAGGCCTGGCGCTGCCCGCCCGGCCAGGTGGCGTTGATCCTGAGCCGTGCCGGCTGCTGCAGGCCGTCGAGCGGCCCCGGCTCGACCTGCCAGGCGCTGGTGCCGCCCGCCGGGACGCTCAGGGTCAGCCGCCCGGCGCCGCCGGTCAGCGGCGCTTCGGGCGTGGTCTCGACGGCGATGGTGACGTCGGCGGTGCCGAGGTTGACCGCCGCGATCTGGAGGGCTGTCTGGCCGGGCTGGGCGAGGTCGCGCTGGAAGAGGTCCACCTGGCGCGCCGGGGTCGTCTCATAGACCAGCAGCGCCGCCGATAGGGTGCTGGCGATCACCGGGATGCGGATCTTCCCGGCAGCCACCGTTGGACGCATCGCGACGACCTCGCCGCCGAGGCCGAAGAGATAGAGATGGCGAGGCTGCTCCCAGCCGGCGGGGAGGGCCAGGGTGGCGTGCGCGTCGGCCCGCGCCGACTCGTTGTCGAAGGCCACCACGATGGCGCGTTCGCCGGGCAGCTCGCAGAGGTTCCAGCGCGCCAGTACCGCCTCGTCGGAGACCTCCAGCCCGACGGTGTCCATGAAGCGCCCCGGGTAGAGCCATGCCTTGACGCGCTGGCGCAGTCTCACTGCCGCGATCATGCCGGCGTCGTGCAGCCGCGAGTCGAAGCGGTCGCCGTTGAGGAAGGCGCGGCTGACACGCTGGTGGCGGTTCAGTGGGGAGTTGTTCGACAGGCCGCTGATCAGGATGTGGTCGGGGAAGGTGTAGTGGTATACCTCGGGGTGCGTGCACAGCCCCGAGATCAGATGCAGGTCGGCATATTGCCCGAGGGCGTCGCCGCAGCCCTCGATGGCGATGAGGTAGTCGGGATTGATGCGCCGGCCGGCCTCGCGGACCTGCCGCAGCATCTCGACCATGCCGGCGCCCCATGAGCCGATGTCGTCATGGCCGTGGTCGAGGTTGTAGCAGGGCTTGGCCTGGGTGGCGCCGGCCTGGTCGAGGTAGACGCCATCGGTGCGGAACAGCCCGCCGTACATATCGGCCATCCAGAAGCGCAGGTGCTCGCTGAAGCCGGTCGACGCCGGGCACATGATGTACCACCCGAGGGTGTCGGCGTAGTACCCCAGCGGCTGGCCGTCGAGGGGGTAGAGCCGCCAGCGCTCGAACCACTCCAGCGGCCGGAGCAGCTCCTGCGCCTGGGCGGGGAGGTCAGCCCGCGGCGTGCGACGAAGGAGCTCGTTCGTCCAACTGTCGCGCGTCCAGGTCTGGCAGTTCATGTAGCCGGTGACCTTGCCGCCGGCCTGGCGCACCTTGCCGATACCGCTGGTGAAGCCCTCGGCGCCGCCCAGCGCCGGTGCTGGCCAGTAGAAGTTGCCGCAGCACTGGTCGATGCCGTCGGCCATCTGCGACCAGTACTGCAGGTAATCGAAGCCCTCGCGCTGCGCCTGCGCCAGCTTCGCCGGCATGGCCGCAAAGGGCGCCCCGAGCAGCCCGACCCAGCCATCGCAGTCACGCAGCCACGCCGGCGGCTGCGGCGGCTTCAGCCAGGTGGCGGCCCACTCGCGGTAGCGGTCCGCGGCCCAGTGCCAGTCGCCGCGGTGCAGGCCGACCTGGAAGCGGCGCTCGCACTGCGCCCCGGGGCGGACGAGGGTGTGCGTCCGGAAGGACAGGTCGACGGCCTGACGCGAGGCCGCCGGCGAACAGCTCAGCTCGGTCGAGCGCAGGGTCGGGTCCTGCATCACCAGATAGAGCCCGCCGGAGGCATCCCAGAGGTCCATCCAGCTCATCGAGCCGCCGCCCAGATACGTCGTCATCCAGGTCTTGCTGCTGGCCGGATTCCGGATGCGCCAGCCGCCGGTGCGCGGCAGGACCGCCTCGTCGTCGCGGCAGTCGCCGAGCGCTGCTTCGCGGATCAGCGGGAAGTCGATGCGCACGACCTCGAGGGCGCTGCGGTTGTGTACGCCCAGGAGCCAGGTGCTCAGCTCGCCGCCGTCCGGGGTGACCTCCAGCCGCAGTTCGATATCGCGAGCCGCCAGCCAGCGCAGCGTCAGGCCTCCCGATGACTCGTCCAGGCCCTGGAAGAGGACCTCCTCCGGCGTGACCTCGAGAAGCTCCGTCGCGCCCGGCTCGCGCAACGCCAGGCCCAGGCAGGGCTCCTGCAGATGCGGCGGGGTCACGTCGACACCCGTTTCGAGGTTGCTCAGGCCCGCCAGGGCGCCGGTGCGCCGCGCGAACGCGACGCGGTACCGCGGCGTCGAGACCACCGCCTCGGCGTCGGCCGGGAGGTCGTACGCGACCGTCACGCCGCGGACACGCGGCGAGGCGCCGTCGGCGCCGGGTCGCAGCTCGAGACGTGCCCGCAGGCGGTCGTGGCCATCGCCGCGGGCCGGCACGGCCGAGAGGTCGCCACCCGGCGCCGGCAGCCAGGTCCGGCCGCCGTCGGTCGAGACCTCCGCCTGGCACTCGCCGCCCTGCAGGTCGACGGCGATCTCCAGGCGTCGCCAGGCCGTCACCGCCGAGGGCCCGATGTCGACCGTGCTGATGTGGCCGCGGTCGGCCGCGCCGGCGGTCGGGATGCCGGCGATGGTGCTGGGGTCGAAGTCGGGGTCGGCACTGAAGAGGATCGCGTCGAGGCGGGCGCCGCCGCGCCAGCCATGGAGGGTGAACGTCTGCGCGCCGGCCTTGAGCTCGTAGTCGCCCAGCGGCGACCACAGCCAGCTCCCGAAGACCCACCGGGCGCTGTCGCGGATGGTCCGCCGGCCGCCGCCGTCGAAGGACTCCTCGTGCGTCCAGCTTCCCGGCCGCGGCAGCCAGAGGCGGGCCCAGCCATGGTAGCGCCCGGCGCTGGCGATGGCCAGATCGAAACGGGCTTCCTCGACCTGCTCGATCATCGCACCCCCGCCGCAGAGATCATCGGCGACCACCTGATGGCCGGGGAGGAATGCGAGGGCGTCGGCGCTCTCGGCCTCGCGGTAGAGCAGGCCCGGACGGCTGGCGAGGTCGCTCCACAGCGCCCCGACGCCATGCTGGACATACGCCTGGCGGCCCTCGGAGAGCCGCATGGCACTGCGGACGACGTCGGCGCGCACGGCCGGCATCACCACGACCAGCGCGATCCACCCGAGTGCCATGCGTACCATCATGCCCATGCCTCCAGTCCCTTCTCGAGCCATTCATCCGCGCGTCGGCGGCGCCCGACCGGGCCGCCGACTGCGGCGCCCCGAGCCGCGGCGCTACACTCATGTCCCCGGCGCCTGAAGTCAAGGCCGCGGCGGCGCCGGTTGTCGTGGCCAATCGCAGCGCCCCACGGGGCGTTCTTAGCCATAGTCAGGCCCTGTGACGAATCGGCCGTGAGCCTCCGGGGACCTGCCGCACCGAGAGCCATGGCACGCCGTCACACTAACGCCATTCTGATACTGCTTCTGGTATCGACCGCCTGGGTCCTGGGCGATACGAACGGGACCTGGCCGCCGCGTGCCTGGCTGGTCGACGCCCTGGTTCGTGAGGTCCCCGGCCTGCTTGCCAGCCAGGACGCGGCCACCGGTCGTTTCGGCGGTGAGCCATGGGGTTGCCAGAACCAGCACGCCATCCTGCCCCTGGCCGTGGCCTGGGCCACCGAGGATCCGTCCAACCCGCACGCCCACTCGGAAGCCGTGCTGACGGCCATCTGCCGCGGCGGCGATGCCCTGGTGGAGGCTCAGGACGAGGAGGGCGCCTGGGCCTTCCCCCGGCGCGGCCAGCCCGCGGCACGGCTGCATCTGCCCTGGACCTACAGCCGCTGGGTGCGTGCTTACGGCCTCATCCGCGATGCCATGCCGGCGGAGAGCCGTGCACGCTGGGAAGACGGCCTGCGCCGCGGCTTCCGTGCTATCCGGCGCGGCCTGGATGGGCCGGTGCAGGGCATTGCGACGCACCAGGCCATGGCCCTCTACCTGGCCGGGCAGGCGCTCGACGAGCCCGGCTGGCAGGAGGCCGCCGCGCGCACCCTGGCCCGCGTCGTCGCGGCACAGGACCCGGCCGGCTTCTGGGCCGAAAACTACGGCCCGGCGCTGGGTTCGAACATGGCCTTCGTCGAGGCCCTGGGAGTGTACTACGCGGCCTCCGGGGACGCCTCGGTCCTGGACGCCCTGGAGCGCGCGGCGCGCTTCCATGCCGCGACGCTCTGGCCGGACGGCACGCCGATCGCGGGGATCGACGAACGCCAGATCTACCACCGCGAACGCAGCGTCGGCAATGTCGGCTTCTCACACACCGCCGCCGGGCGCGGCTACCTCCTGGCGCAGACCGAGGCCCTCCGCGCGGCCGGCCAGCCGATCAGCGCGGAGTACGCCGCCGCCATGCTCCTGCACGGCGGCAGCGGCCCGGCCGAGGCGGCCCTGGCGCGCGTCGAGGCCGGCCAGGTCGTCCTCGGTGACCACAAGGCCGTCGTCCAGCGCAGTCGGCCCTGGCAGCTCTCTTTCAGCGCCTACTGCTGCCCGGTGTCCCGTCAGCGCTGGGTCCTCGATCGACAGAACCTCGTCGATGTCTTCCACGACGACCTCGGGCTCATCCTCGGCGGCGGCAACAGCAAACTGCAGCCCCTCTGGTCGACCTTCACGGTCGGCGATCCGCAGGCCGTCCGTCACCGCCCCGGCGATACCTCGCCGGAGTTCACCCCGCGCACTGACCTGCGTTGGGTACTGACGCGCGGCACCCTCGACGTCTCGAAGGCCCTGCCCGCCCTCGAGCTGGCCTACCACGACCACACCGGCCGCGTCAGCCTCGAGGCCGCCGGCCCCGACGGCCTGCGCCTGGCCTACACCGCCGTCGTCCATGGCGGGCGCCGCTTCGAGGCCCACGTGCCCTTCCTCAAACGCCGTGGGCGTCTGCGTTTCGCCTCGGGCCTGCAGGTCTACCTCTCGGAGGAGAAGGCGTGTTTCAGTGCCGAGCAGACCGGCGCCTGGTTCGAATGGGACGGGCTCCGCGTCGGCATACCGCTCGGCGCGACCCTGCACTGGCCGGCACGCGCCTACAACCCCTACGCCCGCGATGGCAAGGCGCCTCTGCAGCATGCCAAGCTGGTCATGACACTGCCCTTCACCCAGGCCGGCCAGAGCTTCCCGGTCGACCTGCAGCCGGTGCCCCCGCCGGATCTGAGCGGGGTCCTCCACGAGGCGCGGCGCCTCCCGGTCACCTCACGCACCGACTCGCGCCTCAAGGCCCTCGACGACCTCGGGTCGTTCCTCCTCGCGGCCTCGCGGCCGGGCGATTCGATGACCTTCTCGCTGCCGGTCGAGACCTCGGGCACCTACGAGTTCCTGGTCGATCTGGTCATGGCGCCGAGCTACGGCGTGGTCCAGTTCTCCCTCGACGGCACTCCGGTCGGCGAGCCCTTCGATGCCTACGCGCCCGAGGTGGACGTCAGCGGCCCGGTGTCGCTCGGTGAGGTGCTCCTGGTGGAGGGCCGTCACGACATCGGGGTGGCCATCAGCGGCCGCAACCCGAAGGCCAGCAACTGCTTCGTCAGCGTGCGCAGCTTCCGGCTGAAGCCGCGGCCCGCGGCGACCGCATCGGCGGCGGCGCCCGCGGCGCCCTGACGGTCGTGGCGACGACCCCGGCCGCCGCACGAGCGGCCGGGCGACGGTTTCACAGGACCCTGCCCGCGAACACTCTGGCAGGCCGGGTGCACCACTGAGGAGGATGAGGCATGTTCACGAACCGCCTGCCCTTGCCCTCGATTGCCTGCGGATGCCTGCTGTCCGGGACCGTCCTCGGCGCCGCCGCGGCCGATGCGGCACCGGGCGAGCCGGCCGCGCGGGGGCGCTTCGTCGACCTCGGCGTGCCGGTCACGCGCGCGGCGGTCTACAAGCGCACCCTCGGGCCGGATGCGCAGGGCGAGATGACCATGATCTACGCGGTCTTCACGCAGAACGCCGCGCCGGTCTTCCTGGTGCAGATCGACCCGTTCTCCGGCACCGCTCGCCAGTTCAATGCCGCCCGCGGGACGCACCCGTGGGGCCTCGTGGTCGGCCC
>JAAYZO010000685.1 GCA_012514865.1 Lentisphaerota bacterium
TATTCACGCGCCGCACGGCGCGTGAATAGGTCAGGCTAAGGTGAAATCAGAGGATCGACCCGCCATACCGCTCAGGCGCCATCTTGTCTATGCACACAAGTCGTGCTACAGTCATTGTGTGCACACTCACGGGAGTCTGGCGATATGACCCGCAATGTGACCATCCGAATGGACGAGGACATGCTGCGTGCGCTGCGTCATCGCGCGGTGGACGAGCAGATGTCGCTCTCGCGCTGGATTGTGCATGTGCTGCGCCAGGCGTCGCAGCCCGTTGCATCGAGGGAGGAGATGAGGCAACGTGCCTTGTCGCGGTTGGCGACCGGCTTCCATCTGGGGGGGCGTACGTTGAGCCGGGAGGAGATGCATGGCAGATAGCGTCTTTATCGACACCAACGTCCTCGTGTACGCGCACGACCTTGACGCCGGCCGGAAGCATGAGATGGCCAGGCAGCTGATCAAGGCCCTGTGGAGCAAGCCGGTCTGGCCGTGCATCAGCGTGCAGGTTCTCCAGGAATTCGCGGTCACCCTGACGCGCAAGGGCGTGTCGCTCCAGGACGTTCGCGAGACTGCCCGCGATTACGCTGCCTGGGGGGTTGTCGAGAACACCGTGCCTCTCCTCGAAGCCGCACTGGACGAGATGGCGCGTTGGCAGTTGTCCTTCTGGGATAGCCTCATCCTGGCGGCAGCCCGCGAGGCAGGGTCTTCGGTCATCTACAGCGAGGATCTGGGCGCCGGGCAGGACTACGGAGGCGTCCGCGTCGAGAACCCATTCGCCTGAGTTCTGGGCCAACCGGACAGACTCCGAGAGCGCGGCCGGCCAGCGCGGAGCCTGGAAGTGATCGTCAGTCACCTCCATTGACATGGTGTTGTCCTCTCCCGTCGCGCCTGGCGACACCTTCGTTCCTCGTTCACCCGCGCGTCCGGCCTTGATGCGCACGGCGTGGGTGCTATAATTATGGCATGATGCACAGAACCACCATCATGTTGCCCGATGACCTGCTGGCCGAGGCCCGCGCTCGAGCCGGGAGCGAGGGTCTGTCCTTGGCCGAACTGATCCGCAGAGGCCTGGAGCAGTTCCTCGGTCGTGACCGGAAGACGGACTCGACGACCGACCCGTTCCTGGCAGACGACGCCACCTTCACCAGTGGTGTGGGCGATCTCGCCGAGAACCACGACTCCTACCTGTACGGCGGCAGGGACGCCCGATGATTTTCGTGGACACCGGTCCGTTCGTCGCCAAGTATGACGCCTCCGACTCGCGTCACGACGAGGCCGTGGCCGGCTTCGCCCGCATTGCCGCGGAGGGTCGGCGTTGGGTGACGTCGTCCTTTGTCCTGTGCGAGACGCTCAACCTCCTTGAGCGTTTTGCCGGTGGCCGTTTCGCCGCCTCCGCCGGTCGCCGGATCTACGCCTCCAGTCTGACCCTCCTCGATCCGGAGCCAGCGGATCGGCAGGCCGCGCTCGCCCTGCTCGAGAAGTACGCGGACCTGCGGGTCGGTTACTGTGACTGCGTTTCGTTCGTTATGATGCGGCGGCTTCGGCTTGCGGACGCCTTCGCCTTCGATCGCCACTTCCAGCAGGCCGGCTTCCGTCTCTGGACTGGCCCATGATTGCTGTCCGGGGCTGGTCCTTGTGTTCTCGCGGCCCTCGCAGTATGGTGACGCGTTTCAGCGAGAACGCCATCCGGGATGGCTGAACGCTCTGCCCAGGCCGGGCGCCCTCCGCAGGCTCCTTCGACGGGCCTTGTTGGCGGCGTCACCGGCGGTGGCGATGGGACGACCGTAACGACCATCAGGAAAGGACCGACTATGGCCGCGATTTCCCCTCTGCAGAGGGCGCGCACCGCGTACCAGCCGAAGTTGCCTGCGGTGCTCGAGGAGAATGGGCCTTTCGTGACGCTTCGCGAGGGCGGCGCCACCCGCTCGGTATCGGACCAGGAGGAGATCCGGCAGCAGTTCCCCGGCACCTACGGCCTGCCGGTGGTCACCTTCGCGGCGGGAACGCAGCGCGAGACCACGCCGATGACGGTCGGCGTGATCCTCTCCGGCGGCCAGGCGCCCGGCGGGCACAACGTCATCGCCGGGCTCTTTGACGGCATCAAGGATCTCCATCCCGAGAGCCGCCTCCTGGGCTTCCTCGGCGGTCCCAAGGGCCTGATGAAGGACAAGTGCATGGACCTCACCAGTGAGGTCATCGACGCCTACCGCAACACCGGCGGTTTCGACATGATCCAGAGCGGCCGTGACAAGATTGAGAAGCCGGAGGACTTCGCGGCGACGGTGGCGACCTGCAAGCGTCACGGCGTCCAGGCCCTGGTCGTCATCGGCGGCGACGACTCGAATACCAACGCCTGCCTGCTGGCCCAGTACATGATCGACCACGGCCACGACATCCAGGTCATCGGCTGCCCCAAGACCATCGATGGCGACCTGAAGAACGACTGGATCGAGATCTCGTTCGGTTTCGACACCGCGACGAAGGTCTACAGCGAGCTGATCGGCAACGTCCAGCGCGACGCCAACTCGGCGCAGAAGTACTGGCACTTCATCAAGCTCATGGGCCGCTCGGCCTCGCACATCGCGCTGGAGTGCGCCCTGCAGACCCAGCCCAACGCCTGCATCATCAGTGAGGAAGTGGCCTCCCGCGGCCTGACTCTCAACCAGGTCGTCCGCGACCTCGCCACGGTGATCAAGACCCGCGCCGACAAGGGCATGAACTTCGGCGTGGCCCTCATCCCGGAGGGCCTCATCGAGTTCATTCCCGAGATGCGCGGCCTGATCCGCGAGCTGAATGACCTGCTCTCGGAGCACAGCGAGAGCAAGCCGTACTTCGACAGCCTCAAGCGCGAGGACGACCGCCTGCAGTTCGTCAACACGAAGCTCACCCCCGTCTCCTCGCAGGCCTTCAGCTCCCTGCCGCTGAGCATCCAGCTCCAGCTCATCGGCGACCGCGACCCGCATGGCAATGTCCAGGTCTCCAAGATCGAGACCGAGAAGCTCCTGATCGACCTGGTCGGCGATGTCCTGCGCGAGTGGCAGGCGGCCGGTACCTACAAGGGCAAGTTCAGTGCCCAGGCGCACTTCTTCGGCTACGAGGGCCGCTGCGCCGCGCCCTCGAACTTCGACGCCGACTACTGCTACAGCCTGGGCTACACCGCCGCGGCCCTCATCGGCGGCGGCCGCACCGGCTACCTCAGCAGCGTCAGGAATCTCTGCGCGCCGGCCCGTCAGTGGGAGGCCGGCGGGGTGCCGCTGACCATGATGATGAACCTCGAACGCCGCCATGGCTCGGCCAAGCCGGTGATCCGGAAGGCCCTGGTCGAGCTGGAGGGCAAGCCCTTCACGACCTTTGCGGCACAGCGCCAGTCCTGGGCCGAATCGACGGCCTACGTCTATCCGGGGCCGATTCAGTATTTCGGGCCGTCCGAGGTCTGTGATGTCGTCACCAAAACGCTTTTGCTCGAGCGTGCCTGAGGCCGTCCAACCCATCAGCGTGCGGCTCCGGCGGCACCTCCGCCGGGGCCGCCGCGGCGCCGTCTCCGCGGCCACGTTGAAGCGGCCCGCGGGGCCGCCGTCGTGGTCGCCTCGCCCGCGGCCTTCCGGCCTCTGGCGGGTTGGCCTGCTGGCCCTCCTAGGGCTCTTCGGCCTGGCCGGCTCACTCGCCGCAGGGCCGCGGCTCGCGGCCGCGTCGCTGCGCTTCGGCGGCTCGCCGCGGCTCCCCGTGGCCGAGTGGGCCAGCCTGAACTACCGCCTCGAGAATCCCGACGGCAGGACGGTCACCGTCCGCCTCTCGGTGCGGGCCACCGCCCACGCCCGGGCCGTCTTCGAGCGCGAGGTCGTCCTGCCGCCGCGCACCGTCCTCAGCGGCCAGGAACTCATCACGGCCGACGCGTCAGAGGAATACATCGTCAGCCTGTTCGAAGGCACCCAGCGCCTGGAACGCACCCAGCTCCCGGTCAGGGCCATGGACCAGCCGCAGGCCGCGGCCGTGGTCGTCCTGAACGACGGCGCCGAGACCAGCAACGCCAGCGCGCTGGCCCGTCTGGCCGGGCTCGATACGAGCGTCAACGTCACCACCATGTCGGCGCGGCAGGCGCCGCACCACTGGGCGGTCTACGGCCACACCCGCCTGGTCCTGGTGCTGCAGCCGAACTACCGCGAGCTGACCTCGGCGCAGTTCGAGGCCGTGAACCAGCACGTCCAGCGTGGCGGGACGGTGCTGTTTGGGGAGCCCCATGGCACCCTGGAGGCGGCCGACACGCCGTGGAGCGGCCTGCTGCCGGTGCTGCCGTCGGGGGTGCGCCGGGTCGAGGCCGTGCCGGCCCTGGATGACTGGGGCGCGCGCTGGTGGTCGGCCCTGCCGGCCGCGCAGCGCGCGGGCCCGCGCCAGACTCTGGCCGACCGGGATGGCATTTCCTGTCTGGAGAGCAGCGAGCGCGGCGACGGCCTGACCGTCCTGCGCCAGGA
>JAAYZO010000077.1 GCA_012514865.1 Lentisphaerota bacterium
AGTCCGGTTCTGGCACCCCTCCAGGGTGCATGGCGTGCAACGGGCGGTTCCGGGGGTCGTACTCCGCACGACCCCCGGCTACGATCTGGCACCCCTCCAGGGTGACCGAGAGGACGCTGACGCGATCCTCGAACAGCCCTGGGGGGCGGCCCGGGGAGGGCCTTCCCTGGGGAAGTCAGACGGGTCAGACGGGTTCTGGAGCCTGGTGGGGGGGGGCTGGCCCCCCGCCGCGGGCGCGGTTGCGCGGGCCTGTCGCGGGGCGTATACTTGCGGGGATTGCGGCGGGCCTGTCACGGCGTTCGCGGGCGGTGCAGCCGCGTGGTCAGCAAGGAGCCTTCCAGATGGCACGCATCCCGATCGGGCTGGAGCTGTACTCGGTTCGCCACGACTTCGCGCGGGACCCCCTCGGGACCCTCAAGGCGGTGGCCGCCATGGGCTACGAGGGCGTCGAGTTCGCCGGGCCGCCGCGGCACAGCGGTGCCGAGCTGGCGGCGATGCTGCGCGAGACCGGGCTGGTGTGCTGCGGCTGGCATACGCCCTTCGCGCTGGTCCAGGACGACACCCTCGCGGCCACCATCGAGCTCAATCAGGCCATCGGCAATCGCTACGTGATCATCCCGGGGCTGCCGGCCGATCGGGTGCGCACCATCGCCGACTGGAAGGCCATGGCCGGCTTCTTCGATCGTCTGGCCGAGCGCCTGGCGCCGCATGGGCTGCTCCTGGGCTACCACAACCACCACACCGAGTTTGTTCCTGCCGAGGGCACGACGCCGTGGGACGCCTTCTTCGGCAATCTCGCGGCGGGCAAGGTGGTCATGCAGCTCGACGTCGGCAACGCCAGCCGTGGCGGCGCCGACGTCATGGGCATCCTGCGGCGCTTCCCGGGGCGTTGTCAGACCATCCACCTGAAGCCCTACGCGCCGAGTCTCGGTCGTGACAAGCCCGAGGCCGGCTTCCGGCCGCTGATCGGCGCGGACGAGATTCCGTGGAAGGACCTCTTCGCCTTCTGCGAGACGGCCGGTGACACGGCCTGGTATATCGTCGAGTACGAGAGCGACGCCTACGCGCCGCTGGAGGCGGTGGAGCGCTGTCTGAAGGCCCTCAAGGCCATGGGGCGCTGAGGGGTCGCGGCCGGGCGCTGCGGTCCAGGCTCGGGCGCCATCGGCGCCCGGAGGATGCCGAGCCGACGCTCGGCGCTCCCGCGGGCCGCCGGATAGGACCGCAGGAGACGGTCGCCCGCCACGTCGTCTGGAGCGCGAGTGTCCACAGACGCGAAGGCGTCCACGAGCCGCAACGGCGCCGACGGCGCCACGCCGCGATCATTCCTGCACGCCGCCGCCGTGCCTGTGGTCCGGCCGGGCCTCAGTGCGCCGGCGCCGGCGGCGCCAGGAGGCGCTGCACCATGGCGACGTTCTCCTCGACGATGTCATCCTTGTCGCCGCGGTGCATGCCGACATTGACCACATCGCCGGGCTTGATGTTGCTGAAGGCGAATTCGAAGGCCATGGCGGGGTCGAGTCGTCCGGCGCCCATGATCTTGTAGGCGATGCAGGGCTTCTGGAGGCGTCGGCAGCACTCGGCGGCGGGGAAGATATCGGCGAGGTGGAACTTATCGCCGCGTCCAGCGTGGAGGCTGCCGCAGTCGAAGAAGCAGACGACGTGGAAGTCGACGAGGTTGAGGCTGTCGACCCAGTAGTGCGTCTCGGGGGCGTGGCCGGCGACGCCGATGGGAATGCCTTTGGCCTTGGCGTGTTCGACCCAGGCGCGCAGGGTGGCGTCATCGCGCTGGGCGTAGAGGTTATCGACGATGCCGCCGTGGAAGAAGGCGGCCTTGGCGCCGATCTCGATGGCGCGGTCGACGGCCGCCTGCATGCTCGGGGCGCAGCGGTTGCTGAGCTGGGCGACCCACTGCAGCGGCGCCCCGGCCTTCAGGTAGGCCTCGACCGTCTGGATGACATGCGGCGTCTCGTTGTTCGAGACGAAGGCGTTGATGCCGGCGGCGGCGGCGCGGTTCCAGGTCTCGATGATGCGCTCCGGGGTGTGCCAGCTCCGCATCTCCTGGTCACGCGCCGGATTCTGATGGCTGAAACCGCCGAACGGGTTGGCGCCGATGAGGAGCCGGGTGAGGGTCAAGCCGCAGAAATCGACCGTGGGCAGCATCGTGTGGTCTCCTGGCGAGGTCCGGTGACGCGCGTGAAATCCGCCGGGGCATCACTATGGCCCATCGCGGGTGCGATGCCAAACGTTCGGAGTTCGGAGTTCGGGGTTCGGAGGTTCCTGCGTTGGGCGTTGGGCGTTCAGCGTTGAGCGTTGGGCGTTCAGCGTTGGGCGTTGGGCGTTCAGCGTTGGGCGTTCGCTTTCCCGGGGGGCAGACGGGTCAGACGGGTCAGACGGGTCGGACGGGTCGGACGGGTCGGACGGGTCGGACGGGTCAGGGCCCGCGGCCGGGGTCCGGGTCCGGGTAGGCGCGCAGGTGGCCCTGGCGGTCGCGGTAGAGGGGCAGGCCCTCGGGTGAGCGTCCGGCGTTGGCGGCGGGTTCGAGGCGGATCTTGCCGCCGCCGTCGGGCAGGTCGAAGGCGAAGGCCGGCACGGCCAGGCCTGACACCGATCGTTCCAGGGCCGCCATGAGCTCCAGGCCGCGCTCGACGCCGGTGCGGAAGTGCAGGGTGCCGGCCACCGGGTCGCCGTGGAAGAGGTAGTAGGGCTTGATGCGCTGGCGCAGGAGTCCGGTGCAGAGCTGTGCCAGGGTCTCGGCGTCGTCGTTGACGCCGGCCAGGAGGACGGACTGGTTGACCACGGGTATGCCGGCGCGCAGGAGGCGCTCGGCGGCGATGGCGGTCTCGGCGGTGAGTTCCTGCGGGTGGTTGAAGTGTGTCGCCAGCCAGAGCGGCCCGGCGGCGCCGAGGCGGGCGCAGAAGCGCCGAGTGAAGCGCTGCGGCAGGACCACGGGGAGGCGCGTGCCGAGGCGGATGATCTCGATATGCGGCAGGGCGCGCAGAGCGGCGAGCAGTCCGAACAGGCGGGCCTCGGGCAGGAGGAGCGGGTCGCCGCCGCTGACGAGGACCTCGCGGATGCCGGTGTGGTCGCGCAGGTAGTCGAGGGCGGCGCGGTA
>JAAYZO010000686.1 GCA_012514865.1 Lentisphaerota bacterium
ATGGCGGCGCTGCATGGCCAGGGCTGCGAGACCGCCATGATCTTCAACTACCGGTTCTTCGAGCAGACGATCGCGGCCCGCGAGGTCGTCGCCCAGCGCGGCTTCGGCACGCCGGTCAACGCCGTGGCCATGGTCAACTATGCCTGCTGGAGTCACTGCATCGACCTGCTGCACCACCTCGTCGGCCCGGCCGAGAGGGTCACCGCGCAGGCGAGCGGCATGACCTTCGGCAAGGACAGCGTCCCCGACCTGGCGGCCAGCATCCGCTTCGTCGGCGGCGCCGCCGGGACGATCCTCGGGACCTGGTCGATGAACTTCGGCTTCCCGCTGTTCGAGCTGACGGTCAACTACAGCGGCGGCCGGGTGCACCTCCGCTGCCTGGATGGCGACCTCGAGGTCCTCGACTACAGCACCCACCGGCATGAGGTCCTGTCGCTGACGCGGAACACCTCACGGTGGGACCAGTACCGCGCCTCGTTCGGGCGCTCGCTCGGGGCCTACCTGGACAGCCTGCGGCAGGGCGCGCCGCCGCCGGTGCCGGGTTCAGCCGGCCTGGAGGAACTACGCTTCGAGGCCGGGCTGCGGCGTGCCGTGCGGCTGGGCCGCGCGGTGGTCCTGTCCGAGGATTTCCCCTGTTAATAGAGGTAAGGAGTCGGCGATGCGCACCGTGAAGCTCGAGGGCGAGGGCCGCTGTCGGCTGGTGGAGGTCCCGGATCCCGTTCCCGGCCCCGGCCAGGTGGTCATCCGGACAACGGCATCGGCGCTGTGCGGCAGCGAGTTGAAGCCCTACCGCGGCGCCGGGGTGGCGGCGGGCAACTCCGGCCACGAGGCCATGGGCCGGGTCGAGGCGCTCGGCGATGGCGTCGAGGGCCTCCGCCTCGGCGGCCGCGTCGGCGTCTCGGCCATCGCGGGCTGCGGACAGCCGGACTGCGACGCCTGCCGTCAGGGCCAGTCGACGTGGTGCCCGCACTTCCGGTTCACCGGCGGCATGCACGCCGAGCGCTTCGTCACCTGGGCGACGGGCTGTCTGCCGCTGCCCGCGGACGTCCCCGATGACGCCGGGGTGCTGGTCAGCGGCGACGGCTTTGGGGTGCCCTACCACACCAGCCGCAAGCTGACCTCGCCGGAGGTGCGTCGCGTGGCGGTCTTCGGCCTCGGGCCGATCGGCCTGGGGCAGGTCCTCCTGCAGAGCTACCTCGGCCGCGAGGTAATGGCGATCGACGTGAATCCGGACCGCCTGGGGCTGGCCGAACGCCTCGGCGCGGCAGTGCGGATCGCGGCGCGCGAGCAGGACCCGGTCGCGGCGGTGCGCGCGGCCACGGGCGGCCGCGGCGCCGATGTGGCCATCGAGGCGGCCGGCGTGCCCGAGACGGCTCGGCAGTGCTTCCGGGCGGTGCGCACCGGCGGCATGGTCGTCTTCAATGGCGAACAGCCGGCCGTCGAACTCTCGCCGAGCGACGACTTCATCCGCCGCGACGTCCATGCGGTCGGGGCGTGGTTCTTCCAGGTCGGCGAGTTCACGGAGATGGTGCGGCTGTATCGCGCCGGCTGCGACGTGACACGCCTGATCACCCACCGCTACGCCTTCGAGGATGCCCCCGAGGCCTTCGCGGCCTTCGCGGCCGGGCAGACCGGCAAGGTCCTCCTGACCTACGGCGGCTGATCTGACGAGGCGATTCCTGAAAGACCCCGGCCGAGGCGCGGCCGGGCTCACCAGGTCGTACGCACCTTCACCCCGCGCTCCTGCAGGTAGCCCTTGAGCTGGCCGATGGTGACACCGCCGAAGTGCGTCATGCTGGCGACGAGGGCGGCATCGGCGGCGGCCGTGGTGAGGACCTCGGCGAGGTGCTCCGGCCGGCCGGCGCCGCCGGAGGCGATGACGGGTATGCCGACGCCGGTGGCAATGAGGCGGGTCAGGGTCAGCTCGTAGCCCTCGCAGGTGCCATCGGCGTCGATGCTGTTCAAACAGATCTCGCCGGCGCCGAGCGCTTCGGCCTGCCGGGCCCAGCACAGGGCGTCCAGGCCGGTGCGACGCCGGCCGCCATGCGTGACCACCTCGTAGCCGCTCGGAATCGCCGCCGAGGCCCCGACGCGCAGGACATCCATGCCGAGCACGACACACTGGCGGCCGAAGGCGGCGGCGCCCTGGCGCAGGAGGTCGGGATTGGCCACCGCGCCGGAGTTCAGGCTGACCTTCTCGGCGCCGGCCAGGAGGACGGCCCGCATCGCCTCGAGGCTGTTCAGGCCGCCGCCGACGGAGAAGGGTATGAAGATGCAGCGGGCCACCTGACGCACGACCTCGATCATGATGCCGCGGCCCTCGGCCGAGGCCGTGATGTCGTAGAAGACCAGCTCGTCGGCGCCCTGGTCGTAGTAGTAGCGCGCCATCTCGACCGGGTCACCGATGTCGACGTTGTCCTTGAAGCGGACGCCCTTGGTGGTCCGGCCGTCGCGGACATCCAGGCAGGGAATGATGCGTTTGCTGAGCATGGCCGGGCAGTCCTCAGGCGGTTGTCCAAGTGCAGAAGTTGCGCAGGAGCTGCAGGCCGGGCCGGCCGCTCTTCTCGGGGTGGAACTGGAAGCCGATCACATTCCCGCGCGCCACGCCGGCGGCAAAACGACGGCCGTAGACCGCCGTCGCGCAGACCGCCGACGGCTCCGGCTCCGGGTAGTACGAGTGCACGAAGTAGAACTCGCTGTCGGCCGGGAGGCCTTCGCCCAACGGCATCGACCGGGTGAACTCGACCCGGCTCCAGCCCATGTGCGGGACCTTCAACGGACCCTGGCCCCCCTCGGTCATGCCGTCGGGAAAGCGCACGACCCGGCCGCGGAAGAGCCCGAGGAGGTCGACGCCGCCATCCTCGTCGCTGTGCTCGAAGAGGATCTGGAAGCCCAGGCAGATCCCGAGGAAGGGCTTGCCGCTCGCCACCGCCGCCCGCAGGGGCTCGACCAGTCCCAGGCGGCGGAGGTGGTGCATGGCGCTGGCCGCGGCGCCGACACCCGGGAAGATCAGCCGCTCGGCGGTCGCGATGTCGGCCGGGTCAGAGCTGATGCGGGCCGGAAAGCCGGCCGCGGCAGCCGCCGCGGCGACGCTGGTGAGGTTGCCGGCCTCGTAGTCGACGATGACAATCATGGGGGAGTCCCTCGGACCAACCACAGCCACAGCGGCCGGTGCAAGCCCGAACTATAGCCACGTACGACCCCCACGACAATGCACACTGCCCGCCGCCTCGGGCTGATCGACGATCGCGTCAGCCCCACCTGGTCACCCTGAAGGGGTGCCAGAGCGTAGCCGGGGGTCGCGCGAGAGCACGACCCCCGGAAACACGAACCCACGAACCACGCACCCTGAAGGGGTGCCAGAGCCAGACTTTCAGACAGCCCTGCCCACCGCCCTGGCGGTCGTGTTAACGCCTGTGCGAACCACCTGTGTCGATGGCGTGTCGGAGGGGAGTGCCCGGGTCGCGGTGCCGCGGTGGCGGCGGGGCTGGTTCCCGGCCGGTGTCGGCCCGGTGGCGTATTGCGAAGGACACATGTGGCGCCATGCCTGAACTGCCTGAAGTCGAGACCATCGTGCGCAGCCTCCGGCCGCATCTCCGCGGTGCCGTGATCCGTGATGTGGCGGCGCCCGGGGGGCGCCTGCGCCACCCGGTCGACGTCGAGGCCTTGCGCTTGGCCTGCCGCGGTCAGGCCATCGCCGAACTGCGCCGGCGCGCCAAGTACATCCTGGTCGAGCTGTCCTCCGGGACGGTGCTGGTGCTGCATCTGGGCATGACCGGCGCCTTCCGGGTCGTGCCCTCGGCGGCACCGGCGGCGACCCACGAGCGCGTCGTGTGGATCCTGGAGGACGGACGGAGCTGGCGCTTCATGGACCCGCGCCGTTTCGGGTCGGTGCAGGTCTGCACCTCTCTTGGCGCCGATGGCCTGCCGGCGGCGCTCGCCGGCCTCGGCCCGGAGCCGCTCGAGGCGGGCTTCGACGGCGAGTACCTCTACCGTCGCACGCGCGGCCGTGATCGACCGATCAAGAACCACATCATGGACCAGGCAGAGGTCGTCGGTGTCGGCAATATCTACGCCAGCGAGGCGCTGTTCCGTGCCGGCATCAGCCCGCGTCGGCGCTGCGGCACGCTCAGCCGGAAGGCCCTCGACCGGCTCGCAGACGCGATCCGCGAGGTCCTGACCGAGGCCATCGCGGCCGGGGGGACCACCATCGACGACTTCCGCGATGTCGATGGCAGCGAGGGCCACTTCACCACCAATCTGCAGGTCTACGGCCGCCAGGGACAGGACTGCCTGCGCTGCGGCCGCCCCGGCGGCATACGACGCCTGGTGCAGGCCGGACGGTCGACGTACTGCTGCCCGCGCTGCCAGCGCTGAAGGCGCCGCAGCACCGCCCACGCGGGGAAAGGGACTCAAGGGACAGCAGGGACTCAAGGGACAGCAGGGCGGCGCTCTCCTGGGAGCGCCGAGCGCCGGCTCGGCATCTGCCCGGGCGCTGCTGGCGCCCGGGAGGTCCACGGACGGCGCCGCGGACCTACGTGCGGCGGCCGTCAGGCGTGGTGCGCGGTGTGGTCGAGTCGTGCCACCTGGGCCAGGATGCGCAGGAGGGCATCGCAGGGCCACCGCGCGAGGGCCTCGGCGCTCCGGGCGCGGCCCGGAGCGCCGGCGGCGATGGCGGCGACGAGGGCGCGCGCGGCGCCGTCGGGATGGTCCGCTGGCGCGGTCTCGGCCGGCGTCGGCAGGGCGGTGCCGTGGAGGCAGCGGTCGGCGAGGAGGATGGCGAGCTGTTCATCGAGGCGGCCGGCCTTGGCCATGCCCTCGCCGCCGACGGTGTAGGTCACGCCGCTGCCAGCGCGCGCCAGGACGTCCTTCCACCAGGTCTCGGCCGCCTTGCGGTCGCCGGCCTGCGCCGCGAAGAGGCCGAGGAGGCACCGCGCCAGGCGGCTGTGTTCGCCGAGGTAGCCGGCGGCGCCGAGGTTCTCGGGATACTCGAAGACGGCCTGGCAGCGCGCCGTCGCCAGGGCGCGGTCGCCGCGGAGGAAGGCGTCGACGGCGTCAACCAGGAGGGCGTCGACGTAGAGCCGCCGTACGCTGGTGCCGCCCTCGACGACGCTGAACTGCCTGGCGATCAGTCGATCCAGGGCCGCGGCGGCGCGGCCGCGGTCGAGGTCGAGGCGTGCCAGGGCGAAGGTGACATCGCCGCGGTCGGCCCAGGCGGCCGGCTGGGTGGCCCAGAGGGCCTCGCGGTGCGCGGTGTCGTGCTGAGTCCGCCAGACCTCGTCGAGCTGCAGGACGAGGCGGCGGTCGTCGGCTCGCAACGCCAGGGCCTTCTCGAGGTACGCGGCCGCCAGGCCGGGCTGCGCGCCCGGGCCGGCATACCAGTCAGCCAGGGCCTTGCAGGCCAGGGCACGGGCGGTGCGGTGGGCGTCGTCGACGTCGCCGACGATGCGTTCCATCTCCTCGCGGGTCGGGGCGAGTTCTGGCGTGTCGGTCCCGGTCAGGGCTCTGGCGGCCACGGCGCGGGCGCTGCCGACGGGCGCCTCG